>CAYMQO010000524.1:0-1511 GCA_964392405.1 uncultured Marinobacter sp. | reverse complement strand
TCGTCACGATACTGGTCCAGCTCCTGATGGACGTGGCCCCAGAGAATGGCCCTCACCTGAGGAAAGCGCTCAATCACCTGCCAGAACTGATCACGGTTGTGCAGCCCGATAGCGTTCATCCAGGTGGCATCGATGGGTATCGGGTGGTGATGCAGGCAGACCAGAGCGGGGTGGTCAGGAAAGGCCGAGAGCGTGCTTTCGAGTAATTTCAGCTCAGGCTCGCCCAGCTGGCCGTACACCTGCCCACGAACTGACGAGTCCAGCATCACAACCTGCCAGCCACCAACCAGAAAGTGCCGGCCGGCGGCGTTGTACCCCGCCGCGACCCGGTTCAGCGTCGCACTGTTATCGTGGTTGCCAGCGACCCAGCTTTGAACACAGTCAAAGCCGGCGACCTGCCGGGCAAACTCATGATAGGCCTCTTCCGAGCCGTCCTGGGAAAGATCGCCTGTCGCCAAAAGCAAATCCGTTACCGGCTGCCGGGCCTGAGCCGCCCGAACCACAGCCCGCAGACTGTCACGGGTGCGGACGCCAAGCAGGGTCGCATGCTCATCTGCCATCAGGTGAGGGTCAGTAATCTGCAGGACCCGTGCTATGGCAGGATCCGCGGTAGTGACGGCAACAGGTGGCCCAGGTTCATGAGACGGCATGGTCGTGCGCATTCTTCCAGCAGCTAATAATTCTGATACTAGCCGGATTTTACCAGCACAACTTCTACTTCAGTCACAGTCGGACACACGAACGCCAGGGCTTTTACAAGAATTGACGTAACGCGACACGAGGCTGACGATGGTTCAGCCTGCGGGCTGCTGATCCTCCAGCCCGTCAGTATAACGCCACTGGCTACACTCGGGAGTAACGTGTCCGAACCGCAGACAGTAATCCAGCCAATCGGCAACAAAACCGTTGAGCTGCACTTTCTCATCGGGATGGTGCATAAAGCGGTTGGGATAATCGTTTACCGCCGCGATCTGCCGGTTGCCGTAGAAGCTGATCACCTCTGCCATACAGGCGTCGTGATAGACCCGCACAGTCAGCTCGGGGTTGTTCAGCCAACGGCCACTGTTATGGACCTGCTCCAGCAGCAGGGTTTCGGTATAGCGGGTTTGCTGCAATACGGAAATGCTGACCCGCCCCAGATAGCTCTCTCCCCGGTGCAGATCAAACTGAAGCACGGCGTGGTCCCCGCCGTTTACCTGGCGCAGCCGACGCAGGCGCTGATAGTTACCTTCGCACAGGGCGCCTAGCCGTTGCAGGTCGGGCACATAGCGCCGCTTTCGGAGCGTAACCGCACTCACGACCGCACCCAGTCCCGCCGCAGGCGATTCCGGTTAAGCTGCAGCCACTGTATGGCGACGATAGCAGCCGCGTTATTGATACGGCCATCCGCCATCATGGCGAACGCCTCTTCTGCGCGGAATACATGGGCGCGTATATCCTCCTGCTCATGATCTAACCCAAACAGCCCGCCGGCGTCGTCCGTCCGGACCTGACCGGCATAAAGGTAGACG
>CAYMQO010000523.1:0-1517 GCA_964392405.1 uncultured Marinobacter sp. | reverse complement strand
CCAGCGCGTCACCGACGTTCTCCATGGCCATCCGGGTGATCCGGAAGCCGCGGATCCGTACGACCTGGCACAGGCGTTCCAGGGCGGCGGCTTCGGGGGTCATGCGGCAGTGGATGTGATAGCTCGGGGCGATGGGTTGCGGGTTCATGCGGTCTGCTCCTTGATGCCTTGTGTGCGCTGAGTAGAGAGATGGGTTTCGTCGATCATTTCGTTGTTGCCGGCGCCGGGTTTGACGATGGGCCAGACGTTTTCGTCCCGGGCGATGGCGACGTGCAGCAGCATCGGCCCCTGATACGCGAGCAGCGTCTCAATACCGCGGCGAATCTGGTCGCTGCGGCTGATGTGCAGGGCGTGGATGCCGAAGGCTTTCGCCATCATGGTGAAGTCCGGGTTGTCGTCCAGGTCGATCTGGCTTTCCCGGTTGTCGTAAAACAGCTCCTGCTGCTGACGGACCATGCCCAGGCACTGGTTATCCAGAATGATGATCTTCACCGGCAACTGATAACGCCGGATGGTCGCCAGCTCCTGCGGATTCATCATGAAGGAGCCATCACCGGTGACATTGATGACGGTGCTGCCGGGGCGGGCGAACTGGGCACCAATGGCGGCGGGCAGGCCAAAGCCCATGGTGCCCAGGCCACCACTGGTGAGATGGTGGCGCGGATGGGCGAAGGCATAGTACTGGGCGACCCACATCTGGTGCTGGCCCACATCGCAGGCAACAATGGTGTCATCCGGTGCAATACGTGACAGCTGGCTGATAAACGCCGGTCCATGAATCGGCGCGTAAGGATCATCATTATCCGCCGCGTGAAAGCCGCCAGTGGTGTACCAGTCCTGACAGGTCTGCTGCCAGTCCCGGATTGCCAGCGGCGCCCGTCGGACAGCATCGGTGAGGGCAGCGAGAATCGCTGACAGGTTTCCTCTCAGGGTGACGTCCGCTGTTTTCAGTTTGTTGAACTCCGCCGCATCAATATCGATGTGAATGGTACGGGCCCGGGGTGCAAAGGCTGCCAGCTTGCCGGTGGCGCGGTCATCCAGGCGGGCGCCGATAACAATCAGCAGGTCGCATTCGGTAACCGCCCGGTTGGCGGCGCGGGAGCCGTGCATACCCAGCATGCCGAGGTCGCCCGAGGCACGTTTGCCGCCGTTGCCGAGACCGTTGAGAGTCGTCACCCCCGGAATTCCGGAGGCTTCCGCAAATGCCCGGAATGCTTCTTCCGCATGGGCCCGGGAAACACCACCGCCACTGTACAGCAGGGGCTTGTCACTGCTTCGGATCAGGGTGAGTGCCGCGCTGATATCAATATCATCAGTGGCAGCGTCAGGGGCTGTGACCGCGGGTTCGGCGGTAATTTCCGTCAGCAGGATGTCCTTGGGAATATCAATCCAGACCGGGCCCGGCCGGCCTTCGTTCGCCAGCCGGAAGGCCTCTTCGAGGATGGCCGGCAGCTCGTCAGCGTGTTCCACCAGATAGCTGTGCTTGACGATGCCCAGGGTCATGCCCAGTACGTCGG
>CAYMQO010000522.1:0-1520 GCA_964392405.1 uncultured Marinobacter sp. | reverse complement strand
CAGGGGCAGGCGATGATCAGCACGGTGGTGGCGGCAATCATCATATGGACGACCCGGGGCTCGGGGCCGAAGTTGTACCAGGCCAGGGCAGTCACCACGGCGATCAGCATGACGCTGGGCACAAATACCGCCGAAATCCGGTCCGCCAGCCGACCGATGGCCGGTTTGGAGGCCTGGGCCTTTCTCACCAGCCGGATAATCTGGGCCAGTGCGGTTTCACTGCCGACCCGGGTGGCTTCATAAACAATCGAGCCGTGGGTGTTCAGGGTGCCGGCAGAGACCTCGTCGCCGGTAGTCTTGCTGACCGGCATGGGCTCTCCGGTCAGCATGCTCTCGTCAATGCGGGTGCTGCCGTCAATGATGATGCCGTCAACGGGCAGTTTTTCGCCGGGCCGCACCCGTATCTGATCGCCCTTGCGGACCTGTTCTACCGGGATATCCTGTTCCACGCCGTCGCGAATCACCCGCGCCGTTTTTGCCCGCAGATCCAGCAGCCGTCGCACTGCATCGGACGTCTTCCCCTTGGCCCGTAATTCCAGCGCCTGACCCAGGTTGATCAGGCCGATAATCATCGCGGACGCTTCAAAGTACACGTGCCGTGCCATTTCCGGGAACACAGCGGGGAAGACCGAGACCACCATGGAGTAAAGCCAGGCTGTACCGGTGCCCAGGGCGATCAGCGTGTCCATATTGGCGTTGTGGAAGCGGAACGCCCGGGTGGCGCTGACGAAGAAATGGCGGCCGGTGGCGATCATCACCACGAGGGTGAGAATACCCAGACTGATCCAGGTGAGCTGGTTGGCGTCCGTGATCATCATGGACCCAAAGCCCATGCCATAGGCCATCAGGGCGATCCCCAGGCCGAGGCTGACCGCCATTTTCGTCATCATGTTCCGGTATTGCCGGCGGTCGCGGGCCTGGTTGTCGTCGTCGAGGGCGTCGGGGTCGTCGATGATGGTGGCGCCATACCCGGCGTTGCGCACGGCCTGCACCAGGGCATCCGGGTCAGCGTTACCGGTGGCGCTCGCGGAGCTGTTCGCCAGGTTCATATGGGCGCTGGTAACCCCGCTGACCGATAGCAGCGCTTTCTCAATGGAGGCCACACAGGACGCACAGGTGGCGCCAGTGACAGACAGCTGCACGCCGTCGTTGTCTTGCCGGGCTGACGGATGACCGCTATCAGTGTCGGGTGATGCCGCTGTGTCTGGCGAGGGCTGATCGGATGCCGTCTGTTCAGGTCCGGCAGGCGGCTCCCGGTGCAGCGGTGTGGCCGGGTAGCCTGCGTCTGTCACCCGCTGCGCCGCATCGGTCAGATCTGTCCCCGCCGGCAGTGCAACGGTCTTACCGTCGATATCCACGCCCACCCGGTCGGTACTGCCGGTGATGGGCTCGAGAGCGGCACGGATCTTTCTGGCACAGCCCTGGCAACTGGCGCCTTCAATGGTCAGTGCGGGTATAAGGGTTTCGGTTTCAGTCATGGCGTTGATCTTCTCCGTGGGCAGACTCGGCGTCGTTATCCC
>CAYMQO010000521.1:0-1526 GCA_964392405.1 uncultured Marinobacter sp. | reverse complement strand
TCCACCGTCACACTCTTCGCCAGGTTCCGCGGCTGATCCACATCTGTGCCCTTGAGGACGGCTACGTGGTAGGACAGGAGTTGCAGCGGTACGGTGTACACGATCGGCGCTGTGATCTGATGAACGGAGGGAATCTGCATCACATGGATGCCGTCCTCCGGTTTGACGCCGGCATTTTGGTCGGCGAAGACGAAGAGCTCGCCGCCCCGGGCGCGGACTTCTTCCAGGTTGGACTTGAGCTTTTCCACCAGGTCGTTATTCGGCGCCACGGTGACCACAGGCATTTCACTGTCCACCAGTGCCAGAGGACCATGCTTGAGTTCGCCGGCCGGGTAGGCTTCAGCGTGGATATAAGAAATTTCCTTCAGTTTCAGGGCGCCCTCAAGCGCCACCGGGAACTGGGAGCCGCGGCCCAGGAACAGGCTGTGATTCTTGTCGACGAAGGCTTCACTCAGCTCCTGGATGTCGCCATCCAGTGCCAGTACCTCAGCCACTTGGCCGGGCACCTGACGGAGTGCCTGTACGATTTCGACTTCTTTCTCCTCAGTCAGGCCATTATGACGGGCCAGCGCCAGGGTGAAGATCAATAAAGCCGTCAGCTGGGTTGTGAACGCCTTGGTCGAGGCCACCCCGATTTCAGGACCCGCATGGGTCATGATCACCAGGTCGGATTCCCGTACCAGCGAACTGCCTGGCACGTTACAGACGGCCAGCGCCGCCCGGAATCCGGATTTCTTGGCCTGCCGCAGGGCCGCCAGGGTATCGGCCGTCTCACCGGACTGGGAAATGCAGAGGAAGAGAGTGTCCTGCTGGATCACGTGCTTGCGATAGCGGAACTCGGACGCCACCTCCACGGAACAGGGCAGCCCTGCCAGTTCCTCGATCCAGTACCGGGCCACCATGCCAGCGTGATAACTGGTGCCACAGGCAATGATCTGTACGTGGCGGACGTCCTCAAGCAGCTTGCTCGCTTCCGTGCCCAGGGCCTGCTCCAGCACATGGCTGTCAGTGAGCCGGCCTTCCATGGTGGCCTTGATCACCGCCGGCTGCTCATGAATCTCCTTGAGCATGAAGTGACGGTACTCACCCTTGTCGGCCGCATCATGACCATGCTCGAAGCGATTCACCTCCCGTTCCACGGGCTTGCCGTTGCGGTCAAGTATCGACACCTGGTCGCGCCGGATATCAGCAATATCACCTTCTTCCAACACCATAAAGCGGTCGGTGACGGGCAGCAGGGCCAGTTGGTCGGAGGCGATAAAGTTCTCGCCGATGCCAACACCGATCACCAGCGGACTGCCTTCCCGGCAGACCACCAGACGATCGGGCTCGTCGGCGTGGAGAACGGCCAGGGCGTAGGCTCCGCGAAGCTGACCAATGGCCGCACTGATCGCCCTGAACAGATCCTGTTCGTTGCGGTAGAACTTTTCAATAAGGTGCGCGACCACTTCGGTGTCAGTCTGAGACGTGAACTCGTAGCCTTCGGCCCGCAACTGGTCCCGCAGTTCCTGATAGTTCTCAATAAT
>CAYMQO010000520.1:0-1531 GCA_964392405.1 uncultured Marinobacter sp. | reverse complement strand
AGCCGTTCAGGTCAGAAAATGTACGGGGCGCATTCTACCCCAGCAACCGCCCCCACCAGAAGTGACTTGAATGCGATTCAAACGAATGTTTAAGAACATGACGGCCATCACGGCACTCCCTTGCTGCTCATTAATCCACCAGCTACACTCGCGACTAATAAAACCGCAAACTCCGCCCGAAGTTACGACACAACTTACGAGCCTCCGCAGAGAGTGCCGGGGCCGGCAGCAACCTTGCCGGCGAGGATTCAGCGACAGTGGGATTATTGTCAGGGCGCAGGACGCGCACCAGGCTTTCACGGACGCCGTTACCTTGTTCGGGCGAGGCGGGTAACAAGACCGAACAGGATAATCACCATGGGAAAGCCGCTTAATGTCGGGTCCTCTGCCAGGCCACTACGAATGAAGCCCCGCTCTTCTGAACCCAACCTCCGTGATCAGCAACGGGTAGATGTTGCCCTGGGCGTGACCCTGAACCGCCCGGGCCAGCCGGCCATCGAATGTGAGATGTGCAACCTGTCCCGCTCAGGCATGATGATTCGTTGCACCCGGGAAGTCACCGAAGCGCTGATTCCCGGCAAACGGCCCCCGGCGCCGGGTAACTGGGTGGAAGTCAATGCACGTTTCGAGATGCCGGTACTGCCGCAGCAGACGGTCAACCTCTCCGTAAAGGGCCATATCGCTCATCTGCGCCGTATTGCCCGGAACGAATTTCACCTGGGGATCCGTTTCGTGGACTTCGACGGGCATGGTTTTGATTACGTCGACCAGTACGTGCACCGCCTGCTCGCGGAACGTTCCTGCTAGCGCCCAGCCACTCCTGCCGTGGGCCACAGCGGGATACCAGGCTATAACCGGACCTTGATCCCGCGCATATTGTTATAACTGGAAACTCTATCTGGCCATCTTCTTATAAGCACTAGCCGCTGGTATAGTAACTCGCCTCTGATAACGCTTCTTTACCCTGATTCGGGCACCGTCTCCTGTGTGCCCCGGTGAGCTTAACTATGACCCAGTACAACCTGACCCATCTTAAACAGCTGGAAGCTGAAAGCATCCATATCATCCGGGAAGTCGCCGCCGAGTTCGACAATCCGGTGATGCTCTACTCCATCGGCAAGGATTCCGCGGTCATGCTGCACCTGGCCCGCAAGGCGTTCTACCCGGGCAAGCCGCCGTTTCCCCTGATGCATGTGGACACCACCTGGAAATTCCGGGACATGATCGAATTTCGCGACCGCAAGGTGCAGGAATACGGTCTCGACCTGATTATTCACGTCAATGAAGATGGCGTGAAACAGGGCATTGGCCCCTTCACCCACGGCAGCGCCAAACATACCGATGTCATGAAAACCCAGGCACTGAAACAGGCGCTCGACAAGTATAAATTCGACGCTGCCTTCGGTGGCGCCCGCCGGGATGAAGAAAAGTCCCGCGCCAAGGAGCGGGTCTACTCCTTCCGGGATGAATATCACCGCTGGGACCCGAAAAACCAGCGCCCGGAACTGTGGAATATCTACAACGGCAAGGT
>CAYMQO010000519.1:0-1538 GCA_964392405.1 uncultured Marinobacter sp. | reverse complement strand
TGTTATAGATGGACACCAGTCCGGTCAAGGGCTTTTCCGGGGTACCTCCCTTGACCTATACCAGCAGCTATTTATTCAGTCTCTTTCTCTAAAAAGAGCTTCTCAAGGTTCAGAAGGCCGTCCTGGATGAGGTCAAAGCCTTTATCGATTTCGACGGCAAGGGTTTCAGTCATCAGGCCTAGAGCCTGGATCTGTTCCCTTGCTTCCCCGTAGCCTTTCTCGATGCCTGCACGGGCCTGGGCGAAGAGTTCGGTCAGCCGTTCCGTGTCAGCACCAGCCTCTGCTTCGGCCTGCAGGCGGTTCTGTACGAATCCGAGTATCCTGTTCGCAACGTCAGTGGGCGTCGGGGGCTGGGCCTGGGCACTGTATTTGTGGGAGGCAACCGAAGGTTTATTAGCCAGGGCGCCCATAGCCTGCTCCAGCCGCTGCTCCATCCGGGCACGAAGCACCTTGATGGCGTCAGCCGGCGTGCGGATAACCGCCTGCGCCTCAGTCCGGGTTTCAGTGCTGGCGCGGGTCGCGGTCGCAGGTCCCGATGCCTTTCCAACAGCCCGACTGGTGGCGTCAGAGCCGTGTCCGATAATGGGGGCTACCATGGCTTTTCCTCCTGAAGGAATGGGTATGTAGCAACTATCGGCAGGCAGGCCAAAACCTTTAGGAAAGCCCGACGGGCCGGGATCGCGCTACACTGACTCATTCCGATTAACAGAAGTGGAGGGATAACATGGCCGGACATTATCAGGATTGGCACCTGCAGCCCCTGGCGGGAGAATGGCGGGAAGGCAGCAGTGAGACCACCCGCCCCGTCACGAACCCCTACTCCGGTGAGGAGCTGACCACCATCCGCCTGGCCACCTCCGAAGACCTGGATCGTGCCTACCGCAAGGCAGAAGAGGCGCAGCGGGACTGGGCAGCGCGAGGGCCTTCCGAGCGGGCGGCGGTTTTGCACCGGGCTGTTTCTATTTTTGATGAACGCAAGGACGAAATCATCGACTGGCTGATCCGGGAATCCGGCAGCACCCGGTTAAAAGCGAACGTGGAATGGGGCAGCGCCCGGGCCATTACGCAGGAAGCCGCCAGCATGCCGGCCCGCGCCCACGGTTACACCATGCCGAGCGACATCCCCGGCAAAGACAACCTGGTTTACCGGCGTCCCCTTGGGGTGGTGGGTGTGATCAGCCCCTGGAACTTTCCCCTCCATCTGTCTCAACGCTCGGTGGCGCCCGCACTGGCGCTGGGTAATGGGGTGGTGATCAAGCCCGCCAGCGATACGCCGGTGACCGGCGGCCTGCTGATCGCGCGGATTTTTGAAGAGGCCGGGCTGCCATCCGGTGTACTCAGCGTGGTGGTCGGTGCCGGCTCGGAGATTGGTGATGAGTTTGTCGCTCATCCGGTCCCCGCGATGATTTCGTTCACCGGCTCTACCCCGGTGGGTAAAAACATTGGCCGGATCGCGACCGGTGGCTCTCATATAAAGAAGGTCGCGCTGGAGCTGGGTGGCAACAGTCCGTTTGTGGTGCTGGACGATGCCGATGTGG
>CAYMQO010000518.1:0-1541 GCA_964392405.1 uncultured Marinobacter sp. | reverse complement strand
CGGTCGGCAAACTTGTTGCGCCGGAAGGTGTTGTCGGCGATGGAAATCATGCCTTTGACTTCACCGTAATACGGCATCCAGCCTTTATCCATGGACTCCTGGATCATCTCTTCCATTTCGTCCAGGTCGAATCCGACCCTGGCCTTGAGCTTTTTGTTGTCGAAGTGCTCGCGTGCACCTTCCATCATGCCGCCGCGCAGGAATTCTCCCAGTCCGCCGGGTTCATAGCGGGCGGATTTCTTGCCGTCGAAGGTGGCCAGTTCGGTCCACCGGGGATGGTTCCAGGCCACCCAGGAAGTGTCCAGCCCGCCGGTGCGGCCGCCATGGCCCGTGAGTGCCAATGCCAGTGCGTAACTCCAGCAGGTGTAAAGGCAGTTGGAGTAGCTGGAGGTGATGTAGCCAAGCATGACGATGGCTTTTTTTGCCTTCGCCAGGTGGCGGGCCTCCTGACGGACCACGTCCGGGTGGATGTTGGTGGTCTCAAAGGTGTCTTCCGGCCTGAAGCGGGCGGCTTCCAGCTTCACTTTCTCGAAGACGGTGGTGACCTTGATGCCGTTGACGGTGAATTCCCCTTCCAGGGCCGGGTCGACACCGTCAAGGCGAATGGTCTTCTCGTCGCTGCCCATGGAACCGGGCGCCTTCACCGCGGCATTGGTGTTCAGGTCCCAGTGGTAGAAGACTTCGTCGCTGCCGCCTTCTTCCAGATCGACTTCCCGCAGCAGCTTGCCGTTATCCTGGCGCACCAGCATGGGCAGGTCTGACTGCTCCTTCATAAACGCTGGCTGGTAGAGTTTTTCTTCGATGATGACGTTGACCATGGACATGGCCAGGAAGGGGTCGGTGCCCTGATTGATGGGCATCCACAGGTCGGCATGGATGGAACTGGGGTTGTAGTCCGGCGCGGTGCTGGTGATACGGGCGCCGTTGTATTTGGCTTCCCAGATATAGTGGGCGTCAGGAATCCGTGTGGCGTTCGGGTTGATCATGCCCAGCAGGATGTAATCCGCGTCAAACCAGGCATCCGAGGTAAAGCTTTCCAGCGGGGTGCCGTAGGCCAGGTGCGCGCCGGTCAGCAGGTCCCCGACCACCGTAAAGCCGTCAAGCTGAATGCCGCCCACCAGGGAGGCGAAGCGCTGGCCACTGGCCTGCCGCACCATAGTCTGGTTGCCGGAGCCCTGGTGGGTCTTGAGCTTGCCGGGGCCGTACTTTTCAAAGATATCGATGACCTTGTCAGCAATCTCTTCCGTTGCCTGGTCCCAGGAGATGCGCTGCCATTTGCCTTCACCGCGCTCGCCGGCCCGTTTCATGGGATAACGCAGGCGGTCTGCTTCGTACATGGCGGTGGAGTGGATCGCACCCTTTTGACAGCCCCGGGGGTTCGCGTCGGGTACGTTGGGGTTGACCTGGGGATACTTGGCGATCTGCTCTTCACGCAGAACAATGCCGTCTTTTACATAGACGTTCCAGCCGCAGTTACCCATGCAGTTGATGCAGTGGGCGGCGTGGCCGATGCTGTCCCAGGTCCATTCGTCCCGGTACAG
>CAYMQO010000517.1:0-1542 GCA_964392405.1 uncultured Marinobacter sp. | reverse complement strand
TAGGCCTGATCCGGAGCCAGTGGACGATGGAAATACCAGTCGTAGGCGACTTCCAGCGGCAGATTTGGCTGTCTGATGAAGCCGATCAGCTCTGCCACCTGCTGCACAAAGGGCGGCGGGTTCGCGCCATTGAAGACCAGCTGGGTGGTCAGGTCGAAATAGGGCGATACCTGGTACGACCACCACTGGTCGATGGGGTTACGCCACAGGAAAGCATGATAACCACCGATCTGCTCCCGGATCAGTTTGATGCGACCGGCACTCCGGCACTCCTGGATCACCGGTCGGCCGGGGGCCTGCTCGATCAGGCTGCGCCAGAAGCCAATGCCGCAGGGTTGATCTGCCGGGGCAAACCAGGCGTTGTACACCTCCGCCTCTGTCAGCTTCTGCATCACGCCCTGGCCGAGGTTATAGAGCTCGGTAAAGTAGGGGGTATCCAGCTGCGGGTGGCGGAGTTCCTGGACTTTATCACCGCCCTGCCCCTCTATGAGCAATGCCGGATTTTCAGCGGCCTTGAGGGTGATCTCGTGAAGGGGTTCCTGAAAGCAGGTGTAGCCCTCGCCGAGACGCCGGAAGCTTTTGAACAGATAGGTGCTTCCGGACCGAAACAGCGAATGGATGAAGACGGGTGCGGCTTTGTCGAACTCGGTCAAACCTTTAATTCCTTGACGCTCATGGTCGCCGGTACGTTAATAATGCCGGATTTTACGGTGGTGCCCTCATCACTGCGAACGCGAAAGAGCTGGGTATCAAGACGCCGGTGCAGAAAAACGGGCTCGGCGCTGTGGTCGTCTCTTACGCCGCAGTTGACGTAGTAAACCCCGGGCGCGAAGGCATTGCCGATCTGGTAGCGAAACCAGAGGCATTCGCCCTCATGGAACGTGCGGTTGCTGAGTTCCCGGTCGTCTGCCGTGTCGATACCAAACAGGTTCAGCCCCTCGCGGTTTTTGATCATAAAGGCAAAGACAGCGTGATCAACGGTCTGGTTAAAGCGCACCCGGAAATTCAGAGAAATGGTCTCGTCGCTGCCGAACAGATTGGCGCGGGAACCAGCGGCAGACTCCAGCCATACTTCTTCTATGGTAGCCCGCCCGTCGCCGTAGGTGACTTCACAGTCGGAGGTGAGCATGGGGTCGATCTGGCCGGTTACCGGCTGCTCTTCCTCTGCCTGTTCCTGGCCCTGAGCCTGGGGTCCGCCTGCTGGCTCCGGTGCTGGCTGGTCGCCGCCGAAAAGCGCACGTTCATAGGTATCACTGACCTGCCGCGCAGGGCCCTGGGCGGCGATGCGGCCATGTTGCAGAAATATGGCATGGCTGCAAAGCTTTTTCACGGCGTCGAGGTCATGGGTAACGAACAGCAGGGTTGTGCCCTGCTCCAGAAACTCGTTTATGCGCCGAAAGCATTTTCTCTGAAAAGCCGCGTCGCCCACTGACAGGGCTTCGTCGACGATGAGTATTTCCGGTCGGACAGCGGTGGCAAGGGCGAAGGCCAGTCGCACCTGCATGCCACTGGAATACACACGTACCGGCCGATCAATGTACT
>CAYMQO010000516.1:0-1545 GCA_964392405.1 uncultured Marinobacter sp. | reverse complement strand
TGCCGGTAGTGCGGGAGCAGCGCCGGGTTTGCCGGAGCAGGCGTCGGATCAGGCCCGGGAGCGGGTCACCTGGCACAAGGGCGAGCGGCTGGAGAAGATAAAAGATGCCCTTGATCGTATACGACTGAAAAAACTGGACCGGATCCGCAACCTTTCCAGGTGGAATCATTTCCCTGATGCCAGTGATTTTGACGACAAAGCGACCAATCTGGCCGTCCTGATCCAGACACTCGATCAGGATGGTGACCTCAACAACGGCATTGATGTCTCCCGGGCCGCTGCCCGGATTCTGGCGACGTACACGGACCGGCTAACACTGGATCAACCTCCGGCAGAGTTTGCCCGCAGCCCCATCGTCGCGGACCTGATGGCGGAACTGAACGCCGGCGGCGAAGCCGTATTCAACGATACCGATCCCCGCCCCCGCCGGTTGCGCAATGCGGACGATGCCGTAGAACTTGTGGCCCGGGCCCAGAGTGACCGCAAGATCGTCCCCACCAGTCTTGGCGTCGTGCGGGGCTTCACCACTCCTGATGACAAGGCGTGGAGTTTTTACGGTATTCCCTACGCCAAACCGCCACTGGGCGACCTGCGCTGGAAACCCCCGGTTCCTCACGAAGGCTGGCGCGGGGTACGTGATGCCATTGCCTGGGCCGATCAGTCTGCCCAGGATCCTGCCAACGAAGCCTTCGGCGAAGGTGGCATGAGTGAAGACAGCCTGTACCTGAACGTCACCGTGCCAAAAGACGCGGGTGATGAGCCGCTTCCGGTCATGGTCTGGTTCCACGGGGGCGGCTTTGCCATTCTCACCGGGAATACCCGGGGCTTTAACAATACCTCCCTGCCCGGCAAGGGCACCATTGTCGTCACTGTTAACCACCGCCTGGGGCCGTTCGGCTATATGGCCCACCCGGCGCTGACGGAAGAGTCGGAGAACCAGGCCTCCGGCAACTATGGCCAGCTGGATCTGGTGGCTGCCCTGCAGTGGGTGCAGGAAAACATCGGACGGTTCGGGGGTGACCCGGACAATGTAACTATCTTCGGAGAGTCCGGCGGTGGCGGTAAGACCCTGTCGCTGCTGCATTCACCACTGGCGGAGGGTCTGTTCCACAAGGCCATCGTCCAGAGTGGTATGGCCGCGCCAACGGACCAGACCATTCCGGTGGAAAACCCGCTGGAATCCCAGGAAGCCGAAGGCATCAAACTGGCGGAGGCCCTTGGCCTGGCGGATGAGCCGGATGTGCTGGCCGCCATGCGTGCGGTGCCCTGGCCGGAGCTTGTCGCCGCCGCCAACGAAGCACGCTTTGCGGCCCGTCCCAATATCGACGGCTGGTACCAGACCATGGGCATCCGGGATGCCTTTGAGGCTGGCGAGCACCACGATGTGCCGATAATGGCAGGTGCCAATACCGGTGATCTGCCGCCGCTGATTGAAGGCCTCAAGTGGTACATGCCGTGGATGGCAGAGTACAACGAGTCTGAGGTTTACGCCTATGTGTTCGACCATGTACCCGCAGGCTGGCGTAACTTCGGTACCTCGGCGTA
>CAYMQO010000515.1:0-1570 GCA_964392405.1 uncultured Marinobacter sp. | reverse complement strand
TCCTGCCCTGAAGACCGGATCGGCACCCCGGACATTCTGCTGATGGTCTCGGAAGAAGTCGTCGTATTCGACAATCTGCGGGGCAAACTCCATCTGATTGTACTGGCCGACCCCGCTGAAGACGACGCCTATAACCGGGCCATCATGCGCCTTGACGAGCTGGAACAAAAACTGCACCGGCAGAGCGCCGAAGCGCCCCTCACCCCCGGGCACCTGCGCAACAAGCCGGTGGATGAGAGCGACTTTGTCTCCGGTTTCACCCAGGACCGTTTTGAAGAGGCCGTAGACCGCATCAAGGGTTATGTACTGAGCGGTGATGTCATGCAGACCGTAATCTCCCAGCGCATGACAATCCCGTTTGAGGCGCCGCCGCTGAACCTTTACCGGTCTCTACGGATCCTGAATCCATCCCCTTACATGTACTTTATCGATCTGGGTGATTTCCATATTGTAGGCTCATCGCCGGAGATTCTGGCCCGGGTGGAAGACGATGAAGTGACGGTCCGGCCCATTGCCGGCACGCGCAAGCGCGGTGCCACCGAGGAAGAAGACAAGGCGCTGGAGAAGGAACTGCTGGAGGACCCGAAAGAGATCGCTGAGCACCTGATGCTGATCGACCTTGGTCGCAACGACGCCGGACGGGTTTCGGAAACCGGCACCGTCAGACTCACCGACAGGATGATTGTTGAGCGCTACTCTCACGTCATGCATATTGTATCCAACGTGACCGGCCGCCTGAAAAAGGACACTTCCTGCCTGGATGTGCTGCGGGCCACGCTACCCGCAGGCACGCTGAGCGGTGCACCCAAAATCCGGGCCATGGAAATCATCGACGAGCTGGAGCCCGTGAAGCGGGGGGTCTACGGCGGCGCCGTGGGTTACCTCTCATTCAACGGTAATATGGACACTGCGATCGCGATTCGTACCGCAGTGATCAAGGATCAGGTTCTGCACATCCAGGCGGGCGCGGGCATTGTGGCCGATTCCATACCCCGGCTGGAGTGGAAGGAGACGATGAACAAGGGCCGGGCGATTTTCCGGGCGGTTGCCATGACCTACAACGATTACAACCACTGACGTAACAGGGGAAGTCTTTTGGGCGCCTGGCCAAACAACAGTATTTCCCGGTGGCTGCTGATCATTCTGCTGCTGGTCGCGGTCTATTTTTTCCACGCGTTTCTGATACCGGTGCTCGGCGCCCTGATTATCGGCTTTGCAAGCTGGCCATTGTACCGGCGCCTGAGGCGCCTCTGCGGTTATTACGACGCCCTGTCAGCCAGCATTGCGGTGCTCGTGGTGTTGCTGGTGCTCATCGTGCCGCTGTCCATGGCCCTCGGGTATGCGTTTGGTGAAATCAAGCAGTGGGTGGAATGGCTCCTCGAAGCCAACCGTTACGGGGCTGCCATGCCGGGATGGCTGCGTGAGATGCCGTTTATCGGCGATTCCCTGGAACCCTACTGGCAGCGACATGTGGCCGAGCCGCAGGCGCTGAGCGAGCTGATACTGCTAGTCAGCGGTGAACAGCTGGGCAATATCTACCGCTGGCTGCTGGCCTTGAGCAGTAGTGCCT
>CAYMQO010000514.1:0-1586 GCA_964392405.1 uncultured Marinobacter sp. | reverse complement strand
GGTGGTCACCACGGTGGGTGGCGTAGGAGTTAAAGTCTTCCTCCGGCAGGCCCATTTTCGCCAGGTATTCGCCGGCGGCACTGTCCGGCAGGATGGCGTTGGATGGCGACAGGTGATCCGTGGTGATGTTGTCCGGCAGAATGGCCAGCGGGCGCATGCCCTTGAGGGTTTTCTCCCCGGCCAAGGCACCTTCCCAGTACGGCGGGCGGCGGATGTAGGTGCTCTGGGGCCGCCAGTCGTACAGCGGGTTCACCAGGCTGCGGGCATCCTTTGTCACGTCGAACATGGGGATGTAGGTCTGGCGGAACTGCTCCGGCTTGACGGCGGTTTTGACGATGGCGTCGATCTCTTCATCGCTGGGCCAGATGTCTTTCAGGGTGACGGGCTTGCCGTCCTGGTCGTATCCCAGCGCATCTTTTTCAATATCAAACCGGATGGTGCCGGCGATGGCGTAGGCGACCACCAGCGGCGGCGATGCCAGGAACGCCTGTTTGGCGTAGGGATGGATACGCCCGTCAAAGTTACGGTTGCCGGACAGTACCGCCGTGGAGTACAGGTCGCGGTCGATGATTTCCTGCTGTATTTCTGGATCCAAGGCACCGCTCATGCCGTTACAGGTGGTACAGGCAAAACCCACCACCCCAAAGCCCAGGTCTTCCAGTTCCGGCAATAGGTTGGCTTCCCGCAGATACATTTCAACGGTCTTGGAACCGGGAGCCAGGGAGGTTTTAACCCAGGGCTTACGGGTCAGCCCCAGCTTGTTGGCGTTGCGGGCGATCAGGCCGGCGGCCACCATGTTGCGGGGGTTACTGGTGTTGGTACAGCTGGTGATGGCAGCGATAATCACCGCCCCATCGGGCATCTTGCCCTCTTCTTCCACCCATTCACCGGCAATGCCGCGGGCCGCCAGCTCTTTCGTTGGCAGGTGGGCATGGGGGTTGGACGGACCGGCCAGGGTGCGCTCGACCGTGCTCAGGTCAAACCTGAGAATCCGCTCATACCGGGCGGTCTTCAGGGCATCTGCCCACAGACCGGTGTGCTTGGCGTAGTGTTCCACCAGCGCCACCTGTTCGTCGTCGCGACCGGTCAGCTTGAGGTAGTCGATGGTCTGGCCGTCGATGTAGAACATCGCAGCCGTCGCACCGTATTCCGGTGTCATGTTGGAGATGGTGGCCCGGTCGCCCACGGTCAGGCCATCAGCGCCTTCGCCGTAGAACTCCAGGTAGGCACCCACCACCCGCTCCCGGCGCAGGAACTCAGTCAGGGCCAGTACCATATCCGTACCGGTAATGCCCGGCTGCAGTTTGCCGGTCAGCTCCACACCCACAATGTCCGGCAGGCGCATCATGGAAGCACGGCCCAGCATGACGCTCTCCGCTTCCAGCCCGCCCACACCGACGGAGATAACCCCGAGGGCATCCACCATGGGCGTGTGGCTGTCGGTGCCGACGCAGGTATCCGGGAAGGCCACGCCATCGCGCACCTGAACCACCGGCGACATTTTCTCCAGGTTGATCTGGTGCATGATGCCGTTGCCCGGCGGGATCACGTCCACGTTCTCAAAGGCGGTTTTGGTCCAGTTGATA
>CAYMQO010000513.1:0-1592 GCA_964392405.1 uncultured Marinobacter sp. | reverse complement strand
CGGTCAATGGTCAGACAGAACGGATAGATGCCCTGCAGGCTGGCCTCAATAACAGCCTGGCGCATATCCTCTACCCCGTACCGGCCTTCGTAATCGTCCTTGTCATTGGGTTTACCGTCGGACAGCACCAGTAGCAGTCGATGAGCGGCCTGCTGTTGCATCAGTCCCGCCGTTGCGTGCCGGATGGCGGTACCGCCCCGGGTGTAGTGCTGGGGCTCAAGGGCACTGATTCGCAAGGCGACTTCCCGACTGTACCGCTCGCTGAAGTCCTTCACCTGCCGCACGGTTACCGCGTTCGGCCCTTCGCCGGAGAATGCCTGTACTGCGTAGGGCTCGCCCAGTGCTTCCAGCGCCTCGCAGACCAGTAACAGGGCTTCCCGCTCCACATCAATAATGCGCTTATCGGCGGACACCCAGCTGTCCGTTGACCCGCTGATGTCTATCAGCAGCATGATTGCCATATGGCGGTCGCTGGAGCGACTGGTCTGGTACAGTCCGTCAGCCATGGGTAGCCCGGCCCGGAAATCGGCGTAGCTGTCCACATACGCCTCCAGGTCGATATCATCCCCATCCGTCTGACGACGGTGCAATACCCGCCGGGCCTGCAACAGCTCAAAACGACGGCGGATTTCGGCACGGGTTGCGCCGTACCCGGCAAGTGTTTTCTCCACCCACTCACTGGAACCCTGCCCGCAGGAAAGCAGGCGCACCGTTGCCCCCGGGTCCCGGTAGCACTGATTGCGGTAATCCCACTCCGGATAGGTAAAACCTTCGCCGTCAGCGATGGCCGCCTTGAGTTCCTGCCATGCTCTGGCATCCGGTGGATCGTCCGACAACAGCACTTCCCTGGGGCGGCCGGGTGTGGATACCAGCCGGGCCTCAGAGAGCTCCGACAGCATATCGCCGTATTCGTCCGCGCTCACGTCTTCGTCCCGGTCCACTGGCCGCTGCATGCCCATGGGATCTTCCGCGTGAGGATGGGAATCTTCCGTCTGCATGATCCAGACACTGTCACTCTTGTCTTCCCGCTCTTCATCCTCCGTGGGCTTGCGCTCCTGGGGCCGCCGGGGGAGGCGTCCGCTGCGGGGCGCTTCGTCGCTGTCATTCTCGTCCACCTGACCCTCATCGCCTTCGGTCAGGGTACGTTCATCGGAACGCTTGCGAAGCTCTCCGGTCCACCAGTCTTTCATCAACGGGCGGGGGCCAAGATGCTGTTCCCGACAGTCATCCGGCACCAGGGCCAGCTGGGTGATCAGCGCTGATGCCTGGGCAAGGGACGCCTCCGGAGAGTCAGTGCGTGGCACCCTGTCGTGGTGCTGTCCCGCTGGCAGCTCCAGGAGCGACTGGTACAGCGCCTCCAGCGGTTGCCGGGAACGGGGAAACTGCTGCAAAGGTGGCCGTCGTTTCAGAGCGAGCTGACGAAGCTGATCAATTCCCGACGCCATACCCGGCAGCAACTCCACCAGCTCAAAATCCGCCGCGTGGGCTTCCAGCAGCAGGTACACGTCTGCTTCCAATGGCCGCAAATTGTCCCGCATGGCTGTCGCACTGCCCCGCCGGGCACGAACTACCTGCTGCATGGCCATGGTACG
>CAYMQO010000512.1:0-1614 GCA_964392405.1 uncultured Marinobacter sp. | reverse complement strand
GCCAGAAACAGGACATCACTGTGCGAATCGTCTTTGCCGGAACACCAGACTTTGCAGCAGTTGCTCTTCAGGCCCTGCTGAAAACCGACCACGACATTATCGCTGTCTATACCCAGCCCGACCGGCCTGCCGGTCGCGGACGCAAACAGCACTTCGGCCCCGTCAAACAGACCGCGGTTAACGCAGACATCCCGGTCTTTCAACCCGCTTCCCTGAAATCCCCGGAAGAGCAGCAGCAACTTCGTGAGCTGGCGCCGGATATCATGGTGGTGGCGGCCTACGGTCTGATTCTGCCCCAGGCGGTACTGGATATTCCGCGGTTGGGTTGCCTTAACATCCACGCCTCCATCCTGCCCCGCTGGCGGGGTGCCGCCCCTATCCATCGAGCAATCGAGGCTGGCGACAACGAAACCGGCATTACCATCATGCAAATGGATGCGGGCCTGGACACCGGCGATATGCTGATGAAGCACCGCACACCGATCCACGAAGACGATACCGGCGGTAGCCTTCACGACCGGCTCGCGGACATGGGCGGCGCGGCCATTGTGGAAGCCCTGGCCGCGCTGGAGTCGCAGGGCCTGACGGCGACGCCTCAGGATGACAGCGAAGCCACCTACGCCCACAAACTCAGCAAGGATGAGGCCCGCATCCAGTGGCGCGACGATGCCGCCACCATTGCCCGCAAGGTGCGCGCCTTCAATCCCTGGCCGGGTACGGATGGCGAACTGGACGGCCAGCGCATCCGTATTCATGAAGCTCACCCATTGGCGGATACCAGCGGAGCAGAGCCCGGTACCGTACTTGCCCGGGAGCGCAGCGGCGTTGATATTGCCTGCGGCAGGGGCATTCTCCGGGTCACCCGCATTCAACTGCCCGGCACCCGCGCCATGTCGATATCCGACCTGATCAACGGCGGCAAGCCGGTGCTGGAACCCGGCCAGGTACTGCGCTGATGAGCCGCGACTTACCGCTTCGCGCTGCTGCTGCCCAGGTCATGCGTGCCGTGGAGCAGGGAGAGTCCCTGAGCCAGTGCCTGCCCCGTATGGCGGAAACCCTCGACCCGGATCTCAGACCCCAGCTCCAGGCCCTGTGCTACGGCACCTGCCGCTGGTTTCACCGGCTCGAAGCCGAGCTTGTCAGCCGCCTGCGCAAACCTCTGCGCCGACAGGACCGGGTCATTCACCACCTGATGCTGGCTGCCCTGTTCCAGTTACGGTTCAGCGAGAACGCCCCCTACGCCATCCTTAACGAGACCGTTGAAGCCTGCAAAGCTTTGGGAAAAACACCGCTTACCGGACTGGTTAACGGCGTGCTCCGGGCCGCAGAGCGGGAAGGCGCCCCAGAGCCCGAAACCGATGAGGCCCGCTACAGTCACCCCGACTGGATGATCGCCAAACTACGCCACAACTGGCCCGACGCCTGGGATCAGATTCTCAACGCGAACAACATCCAGGCGCCGATGACCTTGCGGGTGAATACCCGCAAAGGCTCCCGTCAGGACTACCTCACCCGGCTGCAGGAAGCCGGCATTACCGCCAGCCCAACCCGGTTTGCCCCCCATGGCATTCAGCTTGAGCGTCCGGTACCGGTGGACCTGCTGCCAGGCTTTGC
>CAYMQO010000511.1:0-1616 GCA_964392405.1 uncultured Marinobacter sp. | reverse complement strand
ACTTCTGCCATACTGGTCCTCCTCCCGATTAAGCCTGGTCTTCGAACCAGGGGGCACGTGCGGTCATAATCAACTGTCCTGCACGCTCTTCATCCATACCATCAACTTCGAGCAGGTCGTCAATTGACTGCTCTGCCAGATCTTCCATCGTGCACACGCCCTTGGCAGCAAGTCGAAACGCCAGGGTGCGGTCCATACCGTCCATCGCCAGAAGCTCTTCGGTCGGCTCGCTGCCTTCGAGGGCCTCTTCCTTGGCCAGCTCCGTATTCAGCAGGGCATCTTTGGCCCGGTGGCGAAGCTCGGCCACGGTCTCTTCGTCAAAGCCTTCGATGGCGAGCATTTCCTCCATCGGCACATAGGCGACTTCTTCAATGGAAGTAAAACCTTCCTCAATCAATACGCCAGCAAACTCCTCATCAACATCCAGATATTCGATGAAATGACCCAGCAGGCGGTTGAATTCCTGCTCCTGCCGTTCGCCGGCTTCTTCCTCTGTCATTACGTTAAGCGCCCAGCCGGTCAGCTCACTGGCCAGCCGGACGTTCTGGCCGTTGCGGCCAATGGCCTGGGCGAGGTTATCCTCTGCCACGGCAACGTCCATGGTATGACTGTCTTCGTCCATGACGATGGACGCGACTTCCGCCGGTGCCATGGCGTTAATAACCAGTTGGGCGGGGTTGTCGTCATACAGAACAATATCAACCCGCTCACCAGCCAGTTCATTGGACACGGCCTGAACCCGGGAGCCGCGCATACCTACACAGGCGCCCACCGGATCGATACGACGGTCGTTGGTCTTGACGGCGATCTTGGCCCGCGAACCAGGATCCCGGGCGGCGCCCCGAATTTCGATCAGCTCTTCAGCAATTTCCGGCACTTCAATACGAAACAGCTCGATCAGCATCTGTGGATCGGTACGGCTAAGCATTAACTGCGGGCCCCGGTGGTCCGTGCGGATGTCCTGCAACAGGGAGCGAACCCGGTCACCCATACGGAAGGTCTCGCGGGGAATCAGCTGGTCCCGGGGCAGCAGGGCCTCGGCGTTATTGCCAAGATCTATAATAACGTTGTCCCGTGTCACCTTCTTGACGGTGCCGGAGATAAGCTCGCCGACGCGGTCACGGTAGCTGTCAACGATGCGCATGCGCTCGGCTTCACGGACTTTCTGGAAAATAATCTGCTTGGCAGCCTGGGCACCGATGCGGCCAAAGCTCTCGGATTCGACCTTTTCCTCGTGGATATCGCCGGGCTTCAGGTCGGTATCAATGTCTTCCGCCTCCTGCAGGGTCAGCTCCGTACCCAGGGCCGGAACAGCGTCATTGTCTACCACCAGCCAGCGACGGAACGTTTCGTACTCACCGGTGCGACGATCGATGGAGACGCGAATGTCTGCCTCTTCATCGTCAAACCGTTTCTTTGCTGCGGTTGCCAGTGCCAGTTCGATGGCCTCGAAAATAACGTCCTTCTCGACGCCTTTCTCGTTGGAGACAGCCTCAACCACCATCAGGATTTCTTTACTCATTGAAATGCCCTGCCCTTACAATTCTTCGACTTGCAGTCACCCGGCCTCACTCGAAAACCGGCACAATGTTGGCTTTATCAATACTTTCAAACGG
>CAYMQO010000510.1:0-1642 GCA_964392405.1 uncultured Marinobacter sp. | reverse complement strand
CCGGTTTGTTATGGCGAAACGAGTCGTCACCCTTGTAATTCATGGGAGCGATAGTCCTCAAAGGTTAAAGAAGCAGATGATACCGGGCGACGGCGGTTTGACCCTGGCCTGTGCTCAGCCCTGATGGTCAGCGGCCTGCTGTTTCAGGCGCGGAATCAGACCCCGCAGGTCGTATCCGGCCTGGGCGGCCTGCCCGATAATCGGCTCCAGCGGAAGGTAGCGGGCTGTGCTTAGCGCCCATAATATGGTGCTCCGGGTACCAGAGCGGCAAAACGCGAATACGGGCTTTTCCGCCTGTTCAAACTCGGGCGCGAACGCATCTACGTCCGCGTCGGTGATATGGCCGGACTCCACGGGCAGATAGAGCCACTTCATACCGTGGGCCTCGGCCTCGCGCTGAAGGTCTGCCATGGCCGGCTGACCGGGCTCTTCGTGTTCCGGACGGTTTGCAATCAGCGTCCGAAATCCAAGCCGGGCCAGTTCCGCCACGTCTTCGGGTCGAATCTGGGGGCTGACAGCGAGGCTGTCATCGATTCTGCGAATATCCATCTTTAGCCTCATCTGGCCGTCATAATTGCGGCCGGTAATAGCGGCATTGGTTAACGCCAGGTTGCCTTGATTCTACAGAAAATCCTTCAGTGAGACAGCCGCCTGCGCAGTGAACAAATTCTATCGGGGCGATTGGGGCGACTGTTCCGTTAGCGGGAATAAAAAAGCCCGGCGCTGATGGCCGGGCAGAGGCGTGCGAGTAGTATCCATGAAAGACTTCCAGACAACCGGCATCAACGGGGATACCGGTTAGCTTCAGTATTGCCTATATTTTGAACACTTCAAGGGCGCAATCACTGTCCATTCAAACTATTTTTGAATATGTGCACGTCTCTTAGAAGGAAAAAAGGATTTCCTATAACTCAAACTCCGCCCACACCGGACAATGGTCAGATGGGCGCTCCATGGCGCGAATGTCGTAACTGACGCCGGCGGCACGCGCTTTCGGCAGCAGGCTCTCGCTCGCCATGATCAGATCGATGCGCAGGCCCCGCCTGGGCTCACGCTCAAAGCCCCGGCTGCGGTAATCGAACCAGCTGAAAGTGTCGGCCTCCTGGGGGTGAAGATGACGGAACACATCGGTCAGCCCCCGCTGCTCCACCTGCGCCAGCCATTCCCGCTCTTCAGGCAGGAAGCTGCACTTACCCGTGCGCAACCAGCGCTTGGCATTGTCCGCACCGATGCCGATATCCTGGTCGGTAGGGGAGATATTCATGTCACCCATTAACAGGATGTGGCCACCTTCGGCTTTCAGCTCATCCAGCAGGCGTAACAGGTCCTGATAGAATTTCTGTTTGGCCGGGAACTTGACCGGGTGGTCCCGGTTTTCGCCCTGGGGGAAATAGCCATTGATAACGGTGAGCAGCTCCCCGTTAACCGTAAACCGGCCACGGATCAGCCGGCGCTGGGCTTCTTCACCGTCCCAGGCGTAGCCTTTGTGGACGGCCTCCGGCGCTTCCCGGGACATCAGCGCGACACCGTAATGGGTCTTCTGTCCGTGGAAGTTCACGTAGTAGCCCATGGCCTCGACTTCCGCCACCGGAAACTGGTCGTCATTCACCTTGGTTTCCTGCAAGCCAATAATGTCGGGGTT
>CAYMQO010000509.1:0-1643 GCA_964392405.1 uncultured Marinobacter sp. | reverse complement strand
CCTGAGCCCCAGCGGCTGACTTTGGGTGGCCCAATAAACGCCGGGCAATCCACTGGACGGCGCCGGTTTCTTTTAGCCCAGCGGCAACCACATATAGGGTGGCAATGGTAATAACGCCGGGGTTCGCAAACCCCGCAAGGGCGGATGCCGGGGTAAGAATGCCGGTAACGACCAGAATCACCAGAGACGTCATAAGGACCAGGTCGGCCGCGATCCGGGTCAGAACCAGGGTGCCGAGGACCAGTACCAGTAAAACCAGCGTAAAAATGGCTTCCCACGCCATGATCCATGGGCTCCTTAACCAGCATTTGCAGCTTAAAGTGGAATAGTAACGGCGGCTTTAATAACCAGAGCGCACAGTTAAACCGCTAAGGAAGCTTTTTCCAAATACGGAATAGGCATAAGGTAATAAACAGGCCGATCGACGTGAAAGTCAGGAGGTTTTGTCGGCCGGCAGGATCAGTTCCCGCTGCTGCAAATAACTGAGCAGACGGTCGACACACTCATCGACAGACATGATTGATGTATCCAGGCGCACTTCCGGCCGCTCCGGAGCTTCGTAGGGAGAGTCAACGCCAGTAAAATCACGGATTTCCCCGGCACGGGCCTTTTCATAAAGGCCCTTGGGATCACGCTCTTCACAGGTAGCCAGCGGGGTGTCCATAAACACTTCAACAAACTCACCGGCCGGGAAGAGATTACGCACCAGGCGACGATCGCTGGTGAAGGGAGAGATAAACGCACTCAGGACAATCAGGCCAGCGTCGGTAAACAGCTTGCTGACCTCGCCAATACGGCGAATGTTTTCGACCCGGTCCTCATCGGAAAACCCCAGGTCTTTATTCAGACCGTGGCGGACATTATCGCCGTCCAACAGGAAGGTATGGTAACCGCGCTGGTGCAGTGCCACGTCCAGGGCATTAGCGATAGTGGACTTGCCGGACCCGCTCAGACCGGTGAACCAAAGCAGGCAAGGCTTCTGCCGCTTGTTTTCGGCCCGCTCAGCTCGGGAAACCTTGTGGGTATGCCAGACGATATGGGTAGACACGGGACCGCCCTGATCCGGAGAGTGAATTCTGACATAAGATTATAAGTATCTACGATAACAACGCAATCGTAAGGTCGTGTGAGTTGCCTATCTCTGCATCAACTGTGTAATCCACACTCGCGCTTAAGCCCGAAAAACCGCGTTTCTTCCTCGGTCATTCCTGGGGTCAGTGGGCGGGAGGTGTGCCAGTCGCCGACCGACACATAACCTTCGTCCCATAACGGATGGTAGGAAAGGTCATGCTTTACCAGATACCGGTGAACATCCCGGTTGGTCCAGTCAATCAGCGGATAAACCTTATAACGCCCGTCTGACCGCTGCTCCACCACTGGCCGAACGCTACGGGACGATGCCTGTTCACGGCGCAGCCCGGCGAACCAGGTACCCACCGACAGCTCATCCAGCGCCCGCTCCATGGGGGCCACTTTCATCAGCTGGTTGTAGTGCTCGATGCCCTCAACGCCCTGCTCCCAAAGACGCCCATGCACCGCCTCAAGTCGGGCCGCGGTCCATTCCGACGACACCACCTTCAGGTTCAGGTCCAGGCGATCCCTGAGCGTTTCGACAAACTGGTAGGTTTCCTTGAAGAGATACC
>CAYMQO010000508.1:0-1651 GCA_964392405.1 uncultured Marinobacter sp. | reverse complement strand
CGCGCCTACCCCAGTTGCCTAACGGCAAGCTGGACCGCAATGCCCTGCCGGAACCGCAGGTGGAAGCCGCCCTCTATGAAGCTCCATCCAGCATCCGCGAGCGTCAGTTGGCGGCGTTCTGGGAGGACCTGCTGCAGTGCAACGGAGTGGGGCGCAATGATCACTTCTTTGAACTGGGCGGACATTCCCTGCTTGCCACTCAGCTGGTTTCCAGGGTTCGCCATGAGCTTGGCGTTGATCTGCCCCTGCGCGCCGTGTTTGAAGCGCCGGTACTGGCAGATCTGGCGATCTGGCTGGACGACCTTGAAGCCACGGCTGAGGATATCGCTATTCCCGCCCTTGGCCTCACCGAGGCGCCCCAGTCGTTCGCCCAGCAGCGACTCTGGTTCCTGGACCAGCTGGAGCCAGGCATTACCGCCTATAACCTTCCGGTGCTGTTACGCCTGACCGGCGAGCTGGATGAAATTGCCCTTGAAGCGGCATTTCGCCAGTTGGCCCGGCGTCATGACGTACTGCGTACCCGGCTGGTAGCTCCGGGCCCGGATTCTGACATCCCCCGGCAAGTGATCCGCGACGAGCTGCCTATAAACGTCGAAAGGCTGGATCTGCGCGGCCACCGGTCGCCGGAAGCCGCCCTGAATGACTTTGCCGGAGCGTTTATGGCCCGGCCCTTCCAGATAGCGGACGGACCCCTCTGGCGAACAGCTCTGGTGCAGCTGGCGGATAAGGACTGGCGCCTGCTGATCTGCATGCACCACGCCATCACTGACGGTTCGTCGGTTCCCATGCTGATCCGGGAGCTGGCGCACTCTTACCGGGCAGCGGTGAATGGCGACGAGCCTTCGCTGGAACCCCTGCCCATCCAATACGCTGACTTTGCGGTCTGGCAACGGCAGTGGCTGGGGGACATCAACGGGGATGAAGAGGGTGAGGCCCGGCGCCAGCTGGCGTTCTGGCGACAGCGGCTGGGTGATACCCATCCGGTACTGGAATTGCCCACAGACCGCCCCCGGCCGGCCCGGCAGAGCTTCCGGGGGGCAAGGCACCGGTTTGAGGTGCCGGAGGCTCTGACCGTACCCTTGCGTGAACTGGCCAGACGCCAGGGCGCAACCTTGTTTATGGTGTTGCTGGCAGCATACAAGACGCTGCTGCATCGCCTGAGCAGTCAGACCGACCTGCGTGTCGGCGTGCCTGTGGCTGGCCGTACCCGCAGGGAAACTGAGGGATTGATCGGTTTGTTCGTCAATACCCAGGTGTTGCGCTCAGAGGTGGACAGCAGTCAGGGATTCATCCGGTTACTGGATCAGGTGCGTGAGACCTGCATTGAAGCCCAGGCCCATCAGGACTTGCCCTTTGAGCAGCTGGTCGAGGCCCTGCAGCCGGAGCGCAGCCTGAGTCATAACCCGCTGTTTCAGGTGGCCTGTGATCACCAGCAACAGGATCACCGTCCGCTGGCTACCTTGCCTGGGGTGACGGTAGAGATTCAGGAAATCGATGATCACAGTGCTCAGTTCGATCTTGCGCTGAATACCGCGGAAGATGCCGACGGCGCCCTTTCGGGCAACTGGAACTACGCCACTGATTTGTTCGACGAGGGCACCATTGCCCGGATTCACCAGCAGTTTGAACGGCTGCTGGCCGAGATCGTGGC
>CAYMQO010000507.1:0-1665 GCA_964392405.1 uncultured Marinobacter sp. | reverse complement strand
AAAACCATGAAAAAAATGATTGTTGCAGCAGGATGCGCCCTGGCCCTGATGGCCGGTTCCCTACAGGCCCAGGATGGCAGAAACCTTCGTATCGCGTTTGATGTTCCCTACGAGCCCTTCGAGTACCGGGACGAGAACGGCAACCTCACCGGCTTTGAAGTGGATCTGGCAAAAGCCATGTGCGAGGAAATGAAGGCCAACTGTGAACTGGTGGTCCAGGCCTGGGATGGCATGATTCCCGGTCTGCTGGCGCGCAAGTTCGACGCCATCATGTCGTCCATGTCCATCACCCCGGAACGTGCCGAGCGCGTACTGTTCTCTGAGCCCTACTACATCACCCCTGGCGGCTGGTTTGCCCGCAACGACTTTGACACGGACGTAACCGACAAGGCCGCCATGAAAGGTAAAACGGTGGGCGTCCAGCGGGGCACCACCATGGATACCTTTGTAACCGAAGAGCTTGGCAACGTGGTTACCGTCAAGCGCTACACCACCGCGGACGATATGGTGCTGGACCTGGAAGGCCAGCGGCTCGACGTCGTCTTCCTGGATTATCCGGTGGGCGAGCAGACCCTGATGAACCGCGACGGCTTCAAGGAAGTGGGCGAGCCGATCAAGCTGGGTGAGGGTGTCGGTGTCGCCATGCGTAAGCGCGACAAGGATCTGGCCGAAGAGATCAACGCCGCCCTCGAAACCCTGAAGAATGACGGCACCTACGATGCCATCATGGAGAAATACTTCAGCTACGACATCAAGATGTAAACCCTGTGGTGGCCGGCCCCGGCTGGCCACCGTCGTCCGGAAATCTCCATGATCGATTTAAAAGGCTATGGCCCTCAGCTCGCCGAAGGTGCGGTTGTCACCATCGAACTGGCGTTTCTGTCCCTGTTACTGGCGTTGTTCCTGGGACTGACCGGGGCCGCCGCCAAACTTTCGGCCAACCCGGTCGCCCGGGGCATCGCCACCACCTATACCACCATCGTCCGGGGTGTGCCGGACCTGGTCATGATGCTGCTGTTCTATTACGGCGGGCAGGTGCTGGTGAACGGCATTTCTGACATCCTGTACGAACACTTTGAGATCGACTGGTTCTTCCAGTTTGACCCGTTCATTTCCGGCGTACTGACCATCGGACTGATCTTTGGCGCCTACATGGCGGAAACCTTTCGCGGCGCCTTCCTGGCAGTGGAAGCCGGCCAGATTGAAGCGGCCCGGGCCTATGGCTTTAGCCGCTGGCATACCTTCCGCCGGGTGATGGTGCCCCAGATGATGCGCCATGCGCTGCCCGGCATTGGTAACAACTGGCAGGTTCTGCTGAAAACCACCGCACTGGTGTCCATTATCGGCCTGACGGATATGGTGCGCATTGCCGAGGAAGCGGCCAAGGCCGAGCGCTCGCCTTTCCTGTTCTTTATTCCGGTAGCGGCGGTGTATCTGGCACTGACGGCTGTCTCCGAGCTGTTTATCAAGTGGCTCAACCGGCGGGCCAACGTGGGCGTCGCCCAGGGGGAAGGCTGATATGCCGGAGTTTATAGCCGACTGGCTGGACCAGAACGATGTGTTCACCGCCCTGACCTTTCTGGAGTACTGGAACGGTCTGGTAACCACCGTACAGCTTGTGTTCCTGTCGCTGGTGATCGGCCTGATCATCGCCATCCCCCTGGC
>CAYMQO010000506.1:0-1667 GCA_964392405.1 uncultured Marinobacter sp. | reverse complement strand
GTGTCGATGACCTGCAGGTGCTCGCCCTTGCGGTCGCGGATCACCGGCGCCACGATCATCAGCTTGCTGCCCTCGGGCATGGCCAGTACCTGGTCCACCATCTGGCTGACTGTCTGCGCTTCCAGGGGCTGGCCGTGGTCCGGGCAGCGGGGTTCGCCGGCCCGGGCGAACAGCAGGCGCAGGTAGTCGTAGATTTCCGTAATGGTGCCCACGGTGGAGCGCGGGTTGTGGGAGGTGGATTTCTGCTCAATGGAAATCGCTGGCGACAGACCTTCAATGTGGTCTACGTCCGGTTTTTCCATCATCGACAGAAACTGGCGGGCATAGGTGGAGAGTGACTCCACGTAGCGACGCTGCCCCTCAGCATACAGCGTGTCAAACGCCAGGGAAGACTTGCCGGACCCGGACAGCCCGGTGATCACAATCAGCTTGTCCCGGGGCAGTTCCACATCGATATTCTTCAGGTTGTGCGTGCGTGCGCCTTTGACCTGGATGGTCTCCATAGTGCTCCTCTGGCTCGGTAAATTCCGTGCCCTCCCTGACACCGTTAGATGAGGCAATCCCTGGCACGTTTCGGAAACGGAATACGCCAGTATAACCGGTTACGGCCCTCGACCAAGGGCCAGACAGTCAGGTCTTTCCGAGAGGCCGGGTGCTTCGCAGGCATCTGCGCAGGCTATGGGGTGTCGCGCACGTATCCGCTGCGCTGATCTGGTAAACTGCCGGGCCTTACCGATTCAACTTGCTTTATCAGGACACTGTGACATCACGATGATTCCTTCGGAACGCCGCGCCGTCGCCGCCATTGCCTCTGTATATGCCACCCGTATGCTGGGCCTTTTTATGGTGTTGCCGGTTTTTGCGCTGTTGGGGCCGGAACTGACCGGGGCCACACCGGCACTGATCGGCCTGGCCATCGGCATTTATGGCCTTACCCAGGCCTGCCTGCAGGTCCCGTTCGGCACGCTGTCGGACCGGTTTGGCCGTAAGCGACTAATCTATCTGGGGCTGCTGATTTTTGCAGCGGGCAGTGTGCTGGCAGCCGTGTCCGATCATATCTACGGCGTCATTGCGGGCCGGGCCCTGCAGGGGGCAGGGGCCATCGCCAGTGTGCTGATGGCCCTGGTCAGCGATGTCACCCGTGCTGATCAGCGCACCAAGGCCATGGCCAGCATCGGGGTCACCA
The DNA here is from genome assembly GCA_964392405.1 of uncultured Marinobacter sp. GTDB lineage: Bacteria > Pseudomonadota > Gammaproteobacteria > Pseudomonadales > Oleiphilaceae > Marinobacter. The sequence goes on along the minus strand of CAYMQO010000506.1, from coordinate 481 downwards.
TTGGCTTATCGTTTTCGCTATCACTGATTATCGGTCCGCTGCTGGGACAGTGGGCCGGGCTGACCGGTATCTTCGGGATGACCGCCGCGCTGGCTCTGGTGGCTATGGTTATCGTCTGGCGACTTGTGCCCGATCCCCCGGAGATGGTGACAGAAGGCGAGCACCTGCCCACCAGAACCATGCTTGCCCAGGTGCTGACGGACCCGCGACTGCTGCGGCTGGATTTCGGGATTTTTGCGCTGCACCTGGTGCTGACGGCGCTCTTTATCCAGGTTCCCTTGTTACTGTCCGGCAAGCTTGAGCTGCCACAGGGCGATATGTGGTGGTTTTATCTGACCGTCATGGTGACGTCGTTCTTCGCCATGGTGCCATTTATTATCATCGGCGAGAAAAAGCGCCAGATGAAAACCATTCTGTGCGGTGCCATTGCCTTACTGACTCTCGCGACGGCGGCACTCTGGCAGTGGTCGGCTTCACTGAC
>CAYMQO010000505.1:0-1680 GCA_964392405.1 uncultured Marinobacter sp. | reverse complement strand
TCCGGCATAAAACGGATCAGGTCCGGAAAACCGCTGCGGTGCTCCTTCAGATTATTGAGCAGCCGGCGGAATAACGCTTTCAGGTGCCGGGGCGGAATGCAGGCCAGGGCAAGCTTCAGCAGGTCATCGGTCACCACCTGCCAGTGAACAAAGGGATTGGCCAGTCCGTGCTTGCGCTGGTAATTCTCTTCGATTACCTGCACGTAGCTGCCATCGTCCAGCCGTGTCAGCGCGGTTGTCAGAAGGGTCTGGCGCCGGGGCACGAAGTCTTCCCGGGTGAGATCCGCAGGACCGGTATGGAAGGGATGGAAGAAGGCACCAGGGACGGGCGCAAAAACAACGTCCCAGCAGAGCAGGCCGAACAGGGCATTGATCAGGGTGTTTTCCACATAGAACACCGGCTGATGGTCCTGCCAGAGGTGCTGTTGCACCGCCAGCTCCACCGGCACGCCGGTGAACGGCAGGGAAAGGTAAAAGCTCTCGGGCTGATGGGTACGGGTTGCCGGAACCGGGTGCCCAAGCTTACGGGCCAGCCGCTTGAGGATTCGTGTCAGGCCCTGGGCTTCTGCATCGCTGAGCTCTTCGGTACGCCACTGATCCGCTATCGCCCAGGCTTCCTCAAACCGCTTCATTCGCTCCAGTAACCGTAACTGCCTGAGGCGGGCTTCCCGGTGGTTGCTTTGCGCCAGCGCCGTCAGCGCCAGCTCGCGATCACCCTGGCGCTCAGCCTGACGCCCCAGCTCCAGCAACAGCCGGTCCCGACGACTGGCGAGCCAGGCGTTGTCCGCCACGGCAGGTATTTGGGACCATACCTGCTCCGCGGTCAGCCCCTGGTCCAGCTGTTCCCGGCACTGATGCATCACCAGATAACAGTCCACCTCATCCCGGCACTGAAATGCGCGGGACTCGGGTGCAAAGCTCACCTCTTCATACTGCTGATATCCCAGCTCCACCAGCACGAAATCCGACCAGCTCTGACGGAGGTTGCCAAAAAACATCAGGCGAATGCGGTCGAACAGGGGCATGGGCTCGATATGGATCACGTTGTTGGCGTGGGCTGGCAGCCAGTGCGCAAGGTCAACCTGATCCAGATGATCCGCCAGCAACACTTTCATCTGGCCCTTGGAGAGGCCCGGTGAATGGCCCAGTTCCGTCAGCAGATCCGCCAGCGCCGGACGCAGCTCAGCCAGGGTAAACAGCCGGAACAGTTCGTCCAGATGAATGGTCTGAACAGACTGCGCCCAGGCTGTCGCCTGCAACTCAGCCATGGCCACAGGCTCAGGGGCTGGCAGCTCGGGATAGCGCAGCTTGTCCACCCGGAACAGATCCCCACTGCGCATGACCATCCGCGTCAGCAGGGCACGGGCGGCCACCGAGAGATCCGCAAAGTCGTCCAGACGCCGGCGCTCGTCAGCCTGCAGCAGGTCACCATGGTGATGACGAACCCAGTTCACCACGGTTTCCATGTTTTCCAGGTAGTACAGAGGGTTCGCCAGATCAGCCGCTTTTAACCGCTGACCAGGAGTTGCAGAAGAATTCATTGGAGGAAGCCGGGACCACGCAGAAACGACATCGGCCTCCACTGTACGACGGACACAGCCTCGCCTCAAGGCATCCGTACAATTAGTAACCGATCAGGTGTCCGATTCACCGGAAACAGGTTCACCCCGTCCATTGAGC
>CAYMQO010000504.1:0-1696 GCA_964392405.1 uncultured Marinobacter sp. | reverse complement strand
AACTTCATGATCTGAATGCCAGCGGTAGAGACGTCGGCATTGCGGCGAAGCAGGTTGAACAGGCTGATCCGGGTATAGCGGGCGAAGCGCTCGTTGATCATTTCAAGGGTGGGCATCCGCCCGCGAACGATACGATCCTGACTGGCAAGGTCATAAGGTTTGACCCCTTCGTCATCTATCTCGTCATAGGTATCGATATCGCCGTCGTCCACACCGTGGAGCAGCGCATCAATTTCGTCCTGTGAGAGCAAATCCTGCATTATTATCAGCCTCTGACTGTCTGCAGTTCAGGCCCATGGGCCGTTGCCTGTACCCGAGGTTCTACTGAGCTGTCTATCCGACTACCTGCCTGATCACCTGACCCGCTGCCATACCTTCTACTGGACGACAAAATTCCGTAGCAGCACCCGGTCCAGAGCTGGTTCCCCTTCTGCGGCCAGGGTGTCGTTCACCGCCGTCAACAAGCGCTCCGGCAGAGCCTGGCGGCCTTCCAGTGTTTGCAGTGCCATGAATTCCAGTTGTCCCAGCTCGGAGAGCAGGGTATTCCGCAGCAGCGGAAGATGCTTCTGCGCTGCCGCCAGGGCCGCAGGCTCCGTGGACTCAAACGCGAGATGAACCTGAATATAGCGCTGACGCCCCGGATGGCGAACCGTGGTCACCACCGCCTTGTCCATGACCATATACTGAGCCGGCACGAACGAAGCCGGTGCATCACCGGCGTCAGCCACCCTGCCCTGCTTGTCATCCAGGAACCACAGCGTACCTGCTACGGACAGCGCGACGGCAAGAATCGCCACCACGATCACCAGCAGTATGGTCTTTAGTTTACTTCCCTTGCCGGAGGACTCCGGTCCATTGTTAGCTGCCATCTGAACGCCTGTCACCTGATTGCCGGCCAGCAGCGAAAACCGCTTCTGCTGCTCACACTTACCTGTGCTGAGTGTAACCTCTGACTGACCGGCTGGCGAATACTCATCCCGGGAAAAAGCCCGCTGCTGTCAGACGAAAACGTCCACTTCGCCCCGCCAGGAGAGATCCAGTGATCCCGTCTCGAGCCCATCAGTTTCGTCCGTGCCGTCCAGTCCGGCCTTTTGCGCCAGACTGGTACCATGATCCGGCTCGTCACTACCGTCCTGGTCGGAAGCCTCGCGCCCCGCAGAGTCGGTGACATCAAACCCTTCCAGGCTGAAGCCCTGTTCGCTGAGCATCTCCCGCAACCGGTGTCCGTGGAGTTCCAGCTGTTCCCGTACCGCAGGAGTGGTGGCGTGAACGGTAACCGTTGCCTGGTCGTTCTGGACCTGAACCCTGACATCCAGCGGCCCCAGTTCCGGCGGTGTGATATGGATTTCGGCTACTGCCATCTGACTTGCCGTCAGCCATGCTAGCTTGCCCATGATTTTTTCGCCCCACTCACTCTGCCCCACCGGGGTATCCACGCTGGTGGCATAACCGCGCATCAGCGCCTGGGCTTCGGCGCCCCGCAGTGAACCAGGCTGACCCAGGGGCTGAGGCATTTCCGGGCTTGCCGCCGCCGTCATCAGAAGACCGGCAAACTTGCCGGCGGCCTCCCCGCTCAATTGCGCAGCCCCGCCTTGCAGACCGCCGAGCAGATTGCCGCCGGCGGGTTCACCGTCTGCATTCAGCAATGCCGCAAACAGCACCCCGGCAGTGGTGCCGGTTCCGGGCAGCTGCCCGG
>CAYMQO010000503.1:0-1707 GCA_964392405.1 uncultured Marinobacter sp. | reverse complement strand
TTCTGGCTGGTGGACCCCATCGATGGCACCAAGGACTTCACCAACCGCACCGGCGAATTCACCGTCAATATCGCGCTGATTGAGAACGGCGAGCCGGTCATGGGCGTTGTCACTGCGCCGGCCCTGGATGAGGCCTACTGGGGCATTAAAGGGCTGGGCGCGTGGAAGCGTGATGCTGATGGCAATACCCGCAAGCTGGAAGTGGTCGATCCACCCAAAGCCGTTCGCGCCGTCGCCAGCAAAAACCATATGAACGACGAAACCCGCGCCTTTATTGAGCAGCTGGGCGAGCACGAACTGGTGCAGGCGGGCAGCAGCCTGAAGTTCTGCCGCATTGCCGAAGGCCAGGCAGACATATACCCCCGCCTGGGCCCCACCTGCGAGTGGGACACTGGCGCGGCCCATGCTGTGTTATCCGCTGCCGGTGGCAAGGTCAACCAGCTGGATGGCACGCCGTTGGCTTACGGAAAAGAAGATGTACTGAACCCTTATTTCATCGCTTCAGGCGCCTGGTACTGACACCAGCGCCTTGATGACGTAATCGTCAAACCCCCAGCCAGGCAGTCGGGGCAATGAAGCCAAAACATGGGAGTCATCCCATAACCTGACCAGGAAGGTAGCCGTGGAAGCATTTAACACACTCAGCATTTCCCGAGGACATCTTGAAGGACTGGTTAAAGTCAGCGGCGCGAAAAACTCCGCATTACGACTGCTGGCCGCCAGCCTGCTCACCGACGGCGATGTTACCCTCACCAATTACCCTGCCGGCCTTCTGGATGCCCGCGTTCATGTAGAAATGCTCGAGGCCCTGGGTAAAACGGCAATCCAGACCGGTGAAGACGTTATCACCATTGGCGAGAACGACCCCCTCAGCAGCAAGCTGGAGTGGGACGGTCGCTCGATCCGCAATACCCTGCTGATTCTCGGTGCTCTCACCGCCCGTACCGGCGAAGCCGCCGTGCCCCTGCCGGGTGGCTGCAAGCTCGGCGAGCGCAAGTATGACCTGCACGTGATGCTGCTGGAAAAACTTGGCGCGCGGGTATGGGAAGAAGACGACTACCTCTGCGCCAGTGCACCGGAAGGTCTCAAGGGGGCCGATATTCACCTGCCCCTGCGCTCCACCGGCGCCACCGAGAACGCCGTCATTGCTGGCACCCTTGCCAAAGGTGTTACCCGTATCTGGAACCCTCATATCCGGCCGGAAATTCTCGACCTGATTGCCTTGCTGCGGGGCATGGGCGCACAAATCCGGGTCTTCGGGCAGGAGCATATCGAAGTCACCGGGGTAGACGGACTCAACGGCACCGAGCACCGGGTGATTCCAGACAATATGGAAGCCGTCACCTGGCTGGCCGCCGCCGTGATCACCGATGGCGACATTGAAATCGAAGACTTCCCCTACGGGGATCTGGAAGTGGTGCTGGCCCACCTGCGGGCTGCCGGTGCCAAACTCTATCAGGGCGACCGGTCACTGATCGTCAGAGGCGGCTGCTGCTATCCCATCGAAATCAGCACCGGCCCACACCCCGGCATCAACTCCGACGTCCAGCCCATACTGGCCGCCTGGGCTGCCAGGGCACGGGGCGAGTCCCGCATTATCGACCTGCGCTTCCCCGGCCGTTACGGCTACGCCGAAGAAATGGCCAAAATGGGCCTGAATTACGAAGTCAGCGGCGACATGCTGCGCATCCACGGCAAAGGCGGCGG
>CAYMQO010000502.1:0-1711 GCA_964392405.1 uncultured Marinobacter sp. | reverse complement strand
TGGCTCTGGCTCTGGCTCTGGCTCTGGCTCTGGCTCTGGCTCTGGCTCTGGCTCTCGAACAGGTTGTGGTGCCGGTGCGGGGCTGTCCACCGGCTCTTTCTCAGCCGGAACCGGCTCGGCGGCTGGTGTAACAGACGTACCGCGATTCAGCGGTTGGGGTGCAGGCCCCGGCAGAGCCTCAGGTTCACGCTGGGGTACCGGCTGCGGGCGGGGAACAGCGGCGCGCCGGCGTGCAATATCGACGATAAACGCCAGTACCAGTAGCACCAGCAGGCCGATCAGAATCCACTCTGCCATCATTTTACGTTCCATTTTAAAAGGGGTGGGCAGGTCACCGGCTTTCCATAAGCGGGCGCTGCAATAAGAAGAAGGAACATTCTAGCGGCAGCCGTCCCTCGGGTCCAAGCCCGGACCCGGTCCGTCATGATTTGGCCTAAGCTGCGCAACGCAGGCTGCCGTGACCAGATGGCCGGTTTTCGTTACCATGGCGCGTTCTGACGAGTGCTCGGGCAGTCACGCTCAGTACGCCAACTTACGGATTTCAGCATGAGTCGCACCCGCCGCCCCACACCAGCCAACCACCGTCGCCGCCCGGGCCCCGCTGCGGGTGAAGGCGAGCTTCGCATCATCGGCGGAGAATGGCGCAGCCGTGTCCTTCGCTTTCCGGATGACGGCGGAGTCAGGCCGACACCGTCCCGCATTCGCGAAACCCTGTTCAACTGGCTGCAGTTCAAGGTGCCTGGCAGCTGCTGCCTGGACCTGTTCAGCGGCAGTGGCGTGCTGGGTCTGGAAGCACTGTCCCGGGGCGCACGTCAGGTGACATTTGTGGATCACACCCCCACCCTGGCCCGTCGTCTCAGGGACAATCTGCGCATTCTTGGCAGCGATCAGGGTCAGGTCGAATGCACGGATGTGGAAGAATTTCTGCGTCAGCCTTCACCGGCGCCATATGACATCCTGTTTATGGATGCGCCCTTCCGCCAGGGCTGGCTGGAGCGATTAATTCCGCTGGTTGAACAGAGCGGCTGGGTTGGCGACGGCAGCCGGGTTTACCTCGAATACGAGAGCAACCGCCCCCGGCCTTCGGTGCCTGCGCGCTGGTACCTGCACCGCGAGAAACAGGCGGGACAGGTGACCTACGCGCTCTATCACATCATGGACGATCAGGCCGGCCGCAGCGAGTAGGCCCGCAGGTGAGCCGCAAAATCTTCCAGATAGCGGATACCGCTGGCTTCCGCTTCCCGACACCAGGCCATCAGCGCCTGTAATTTTTCTTGGGGCTTGACCCCACGGCGGCGCCACAGGGCCTGCAGCTCCTGGTTCATGTCGTAGATCTGCCGCAATACCGGGTGGCTGTCCAGCACGGTTTCCAGTTGCACCTGATCCTGGGGCGGTATCAGGGACACATCCCGGGACAGCAGCTTTTTCACCCGGCGATAACGGGGGCGGATGGTTTCATCCATCATGGTTTTCTGCTGGCGCAGGACCGGCTCCATGACCCGCTTGCGGTACTGGCGCAGAATGTCGAAGCGATTGTTGGCAATGGCCTGAACCGTCTCAACATCCACATCCTGCTTGCCCGGAACCCAGTGCACCACCGGTCGGTAACCCTTGGGCCTGGCCAGTCCAAACAGCTGAAACAGGCGGATGTAGCCCCAGCCGATATCCACCTCATACCAGCGGCGGGACAGCTTGGCGGAGTTGGGATAGG
>CAYMQO010000501.1:0-1711 GCA_964392405.1 uncultured Marinobacter sp. | reverse complement strand
CTGCTGACAACTCCGAGAATGGACGAAAGATTAACAGTTATCCGGCGATTTACAATTTAAAAAAATTACCGTTTGTAAACCTTTAAACACAGGCTATTGCGTCGGCGCTTGCACCCGTATACAGGCGCTACAGACGCCGTTCATTTACCGTTTCCCGCCCCCAGAAACAGCCGGTATGCCTCGTTATTGGTTTCATTGGTGTAGCGGAACCCGACCCGGTCCAGCATGGCCTCGAAGGCCGGCAGATCACCATCCTCCACCTGGGCGCCCATCAGCACCCGACTGTAGGCGGCGCCGTGATTACGATAGTGGAACATGGAGATATTCCAGCGCGTCCCCAATGACATCAGGAACTTGAGCAGGGCCCCCGGCCGCTCCGGGAACTCAAACTGAAACACCTTTTCATTGGCCACCGTGGGCGCGTGACCGCCGACCATGTGGCGGATGTGCTGCTTCGCCAGATCGCTTTCGGTCAGGTCCATCACCTGGTAGCCGTCCTGCCGAAGGCTCTGGACCAGCTCCTCTCCGCCCTGCCCGCCAGCTGGGATCTGAATGCCCACAAAGATCCGGGCCACATCCGCATCGGAATAGCGATAGTTGAATTCGGTGATGTTGCGCTTGTGCAGCGCGTTGATAAAGGTCTTGAACGCACCCGGACGTTCCGGGATGGTAACCGCCAGGATCGCTTCCCGCTTCTCGCCAACCTCGGTGCGTTCCGAGATGTAACGCAGCCGGTCGAAATTCATATTGGCGCCACTGAGGACCCCCGCCAGAATTTCACCTTCGACCTGCTCACGAGCCACATATTTCTTGATGCCCGCGACCGACAGGGCTCCTGCCGGTTCACTGATGGACCGGGTATCTTCGAATACATCCTTGATGGCCGCGCAGATTTCATCGGTCGATACAGTAATAACCTCATCTACATTATCCTTGCAGATGGCCCAGGGCTCCTCGCCGATCTGGCGCACGGCCACACCGTCGGCAAAGATGCCGACCTCATCCAGAACCACCCGCTCGCCCGCCGCCATGGCGGCCTGCAGACAGTTGGAGTCTTCCGGCTCCACCCCGATCACCTTGATTTCGGGGCGCAGGTATTTGATGTAGGCGGCCATGCCTGCAATCAGGCCACCGCCGCCCACGGGAATAAAAACCGCGTGGAGGTTGTGGGAAAGCTGCCACATCATCTCCATGGCTACCGTACCCTGGCCGGCGATCACATCCGGGTCGTCGTAGGGCGGGATATAGGTGTAGCCGTGGCGAGCCACCAGATCCTCAGCGTGGGCAGCGGCTTCGTCAAAAGCATCGCCCTTGAGCACCACTTTCGCGCCCCGGTCCCGTACAGATCGGACCTTGATATCAGGGGTCGTCTGGGGCATGACGATCACCGCCTTCATTCCCAGCCGCTTGGCGGCCAGTGCCACGCCCTGGGCATGATTGCCGGCGGAGGCACAGATAACCCCCTTGGCCTTTTGTGCGTCAGACAGTTGCGCCATCCGGTTGTAGGCGCCGCGAATCTTGAAAGAGAACACCGGCTGCAGGTCTTCCCGCTTGAGCAGAATCTGGTTGCCCAGACGTTTGCTCAGGCTGCGGGCTTCGGTCAACGGGGTTTCGATGGCCACATCGTAGACCCGCGCATCAAGAATTTTTTTGATGTAGCGTTGCGGCATGGTGTGCTCTTTCTGATCGGATTGCCTGAATGCAGGAGGAA
>CAYMQO010000500.1:0-1714 GCA_964392405.1 uncultured Marinobacter sp. | reverse complement strand
CCGGGCATAGTAAATGGGCCAATATCAAGCACCGCAAAGCGGCCCAGGATGCCAAACGTGGCAAGATCTTCACCAAAGTCATCCGTGAGCTGGTGGTGGCAGCACGTCTGGGCGGCCCGGACCCCAATGATAACCCGCGGCTGCGGGCGGTCATGGACAAGGCACTGACCGCCAACATGAAGAAGGACACCATTGAGCGGGCCATTGAGCGCGGCGCCGGCAGTGGCGACGATGACAACTACGAAGAACTGACCTACGAAGGCTACGGGCCCGGCGGGGTCGCGATTTACATCGAGGCCATGACCGATAACCGCAACCGCACCGTGGCCGAGGTTCGCCATGCGTTCAGCCGCAACGGCGGTAATCTGGGAACCGATGGGTCGGTAGCCTTTCTGTTCAGCAAGCAGGGCGTACTGTCCTTTGCCCCTGGCGCCAGTGAAGAGCAACTGATGGAAGTAGCCCTGGAGGCGGGTGCCGAGGACATCGTCGAGCAGGACGATGGCTCCTATGAGGTTCTGACCTCGACAGAAGCCTACCTCGATGTGAAAGAGGCGCTGGTGAAGGCCGGGCTGGAACCGGACAACGCCGAAGTGACCATGGTCCCGTCCACTACAGTGGAACTGGACCGGGAAGGTGCCGAAGCCAACCTCAAACTGATCGATATGCTCGAAGACCTGGATGACGTACAGAACGTTTACTCCAACGCGGAATTCTCTGAAGAGGTGCTGCAGGAGTTAAACGGCTGATTAACCGGACCGTGTATCAGAAGGACAGGCCCTGATGGCAATCATACTCGGTGTCGACCCCGGGTCGCGTATTACCGGTTACGGCATTATCCGTGTTACCGGACGGAACACCGAGTACCTGGACAGCGGCTGCATCCGTGTGGGTGAGCGGGTGATGGCCGAGCGCCTGCAGGTCATCTTCCAGAGCCTGGCAACGCTGATTGCCGAGTTCCGGCCGGATGAATTCGCCATTGAGCAGGTTTTTATGGCCCGCAACCCGGACTCGGCGCTCAAGCTGGGCCAGGCCCGGGGCGTAGCCATTGTCAGTGCCGCCAACTCCGGCCTGCCGGTCCATGAATACTCCGCCCGCCAGGTGAAACAGGCGGTCGTAGGCAAGGGCAGCGCGGACAAGACCCAGGTTCAGCATATGGTTCAGGCCATCCTCGGCCTGACCCGAAAGCCCCAGGCCGACGCGGCCGATGCCCTCGCCATTGCCCTCTGCCATGCCCATATGAGCCAGAGCGTCGCCCGCCTGACGGCCGGTGGACGTGCAGTATCAAGCCTCCCGGAGACAGCGATGACCACCCACGGCCGTGTCCGTGGCGGGCGGATGCGCTGACCCGTCGGGAGTTACCGGCCGGGCCCAGGCCCAGCCAGACAGGTTTGGAGTTTATAGACGGTGATCGGACGACTGCGCGGTATCCTTGTTGAGAAGCAGCCTGCCCAGGCGCTGGTGGAAGCGGCCGGGCTGGGCTACGAAGTGGACATTCCCTACAGCACGTTCTACCAGTTGCCCGAACCTGGTCAGGAAGTTCTCCTGCACACGCATTTTGCGGTACGGGATGACGCTCACAGCCTCTACGGGTTTGCCCAGAAACTGGACCGTGATCTTTTCCGCCTGCTGATCCGGGTGAACGGTGTCGGGCCCAAGTCTGCGCTGGGCATCATGTCGGGGCTGGAGACTGAGCAGTTTATCCGCTGCGTTGCAG
>CAYMQO010000499.1:0-1716 GCA_964392405.1 uncultured Marinobacter sp. | reverse complement strand
TCCAGTACCAGCATGGTCAGGCTTCTCCCAGGTAGGCCTTGATGACTTCATCGTTGCTGCGGATTTCCTCCGGAGTCCCCGACGCCAATGGCCGACCCTGGCTGATCACGTTGATGCGATCGGAAATGCCCATCACCAGGCTCATATCATGCTCAATCAGCACCACGGATACGTTGTAGTCTTCCTTCAGGCTGACGATGAGCTGGTTCAGCTCGCGGGTCTCGGCCGGGTTGAGACCGGCTGCGGGCTCATCCAGCATCAGAATCCGCGGTTCGGTCACCATACAGCGGGCGATTTCCAGCCGGCGCTGCTGTCCGTAGGCAAGGTTGCCCGCATCCCGGTTGGCGAGCTCCAGCAGGCCGACGCGCTCCAGCCAGTAGGCGGCCCGGTCCAGTGCCTTCTGCTCACGGGACCGATAGCCCGGGGTCGCGATCAGGCCTGACAGGAGATTGGTATTCAGGTGGCGGTGCTGGGCGACCATCAGGTTCTCAACTACGGTCATGCGATTGAACAGGCGCACATGCTGAAAGGTTCGCACCAGCCCCAGGCGGGAAATGCGGTAGTCCGGTTTGCCCTGAATCTCCCTGCCGTCCAGCAGGATCCTGCCTCCGGTTGGCCGGTAAAAGCCGCTCAGGCAGTTGAAGACCGTGGTCTTGCCGGCACCGTTAGGGCCGATAATAGAGACAACTTCCCGCTCCTGAACATCAAGTGATACCTGGTCAACGGCGAGCAGGCCGCCGAACCGCATGGACAGGTTCTGAACCTCAAGCACTGCCTAGACTCCCTTCAGCTTGATATGTCGCCGCCGCATGGGCAGCAGTCCCTGGGGGCGCCAGACCATCATCAGCACCATAGCCGCGCCGAAAATCAGCATCCGGTATTCCGCAAATTCCCGGGCCAGTTCCGGCAGAATGGTGACTGCAATGGCTGCCAGAATAACCCCAAGTTGTGAGCCCATGCCGCCAAGCACCACAATGGCCAGAATGATCGCCGACTCAAGGAAGACAAAAGACTCCGGGCTGATAAACCCCTGCTTGGAGGCGAACACGGTCCCGGCAAATCCGGCGAAGAATGCGCCAATGGTGAAGGCCGAAAGCTTCACCCCCGTGCGGCTCAGGCCCAGTGAACGGGCGGCGATTTCATCCTCCCGTAAGGCTTCCCAGGAACGCCCCACTGGCATCCGCATCAGGCGCCGGATGACCAGGGCGGTAAATACGGCCAGTACCAGGGCAATCAGATACAGGAAGATCACCTTGTGTTCGCTGGAGTAGGGAATACCGAAGGTTTCGTGGAACGAGACGTTGCCTTCGCCCCGTACCCGTCGGCCGAATTCCATGCCAAAGAGCGTCGGGTCGGGAATGCCACCGATGCCATTGGGCCCGCCAGTGAGACTGGTCCAGTTGTTCAGCAGGATGCGGATGATTTCACCGAAGCCCAGCGTGACAATGGCCAGATAGTCTCCTCGTAGGCGTAACACCGGAAAGCCCAGCACCAGGCCGAACAGCGCCGCCAGCAGGGCGCCGATGGGCAACGCCATCCAGAACGAAACCCCCCAGTAGCTGGAAAGCAGTGCAAAGGTATAAGCGCCGACCGCATAGAAGGCCACGTAGCCCAGGTCCAGCAGCCCGGCCAGGCCGACGACTACGTTCAGCCCGAGGGCCAGCATAATGTAGATCAGCACCAGAGTGGCCAGGTCAACAGAGCCCCGTGACACCA
>CAYMQO010000498.1:0-1735 GCA_964392405.1 uncultured Marinobacter sp. | reverse complement strand
GTCCGCCGAGATGACGAAGTCGCCATGGGCGGCGATGGCCAGGTGTCCCTGGGCAACACCGTCATGAAGGGCAACGCCCGCAAGGTTCGCCGTTTGTATAACGGTAAGGTTCTGGCCGGTTTCGCCGGTGGTACTGCGGATGCCTTTACGCTATTCGAACGCTTTGAAGCCCAGCTGGAAAAACACCAGGGCAACCTGACCCGGGCTGCGGTCGAACTGGCGAAGGAGTGGCGAACGGACCGGGCCCTGCGACGACTGGAAGCGCTGCTGGCAGTGGCCGACGAAACCGCATCGCTGATCATCACCGGTAACGGTGACGTGATTGAGCCCGAAGAAGGCCTGATTGCCATCGGTTCCGGTGGCCCCTTTGCCCAGGCTTCGGCCCGGGCCCTGATGGAGAATACCAGCCTGGGTGCCCGCGACATCGTCGAGAAAGGCCTGGATATCGCCGCCGACATCTGCATTTACACCAACCACAACTGCACCGTTGAAGTACTCTCAGCGAACGACTGACCCGGAGCTACCATGTCTGCAATGACTCCCCGTGAAATTGTCCACGAGCTGAACAAGCATATCGTTGGTCAGGAAGAAGCCAAACGCGCCGTTGCCATTGCCCTGCGCAACCGCTGGCGCCGGATGCAGCTCGACAGCACCCTGCGGGACGAAATTACCCCCAAGAACATCCTGATGATCGGGCCCACCGGTGTGGGCAAGACAGAAATCGCACGCCGCCTCGCCAAACTGGCGGATGCGCCCTTCCTGAAAGTGGAAGCGACAAAGTTTACCGAAGTCGGTTATGTCGGTCGCGACGTGGAATCGATTATCCGCGACCTTGCCGATATGGCGATCAAGATGCTTCGGGAGAAAGAAATGAAGCGCCACGAGAACCGCGCCCTGGACGCAGCGGAGGATCGTATTCTGGATGCCCTGCTGCCCCCGCCCCGCAGTTTCCAGGAAAGCAGCCAGCCACGGGAAGATAACTCCACCCGTCAACTGTTCCGCAAGAAGCTACGGGAAGGCGAGCTGGACGACAAGGAAATCGACATTGAACTTCGCAACCCGGCTGCCGGCGTTGAAATCATGGCGCCACCTGGCATGGAGGAGATGACCAGCCAGCTGCAGAGCATGTTCTCCAATCTGTCCCAGGACCGTAAGAAAACCCGCAAGATGAAAGTGGCCGATGCCCTGCGTCACGCCAAGGATGAAGAAGCGGCCCGCCTGGTGAATGAGGAGGAGATCAAGCACAAGGCCATCGAAGCCGTTGAACAGAACGGCATCGTATTCCTGGATGAGATCGACAAGGTAGCCAAACGCTCCGAAACAGCCTCAGCGGATGTGTCCCGCGAAGGTGTTCAGCGGGACTTGCTGCCGCTGATCGAAGGCAGCACTGTCAGTACCAAATACGGCACAGTACGTACGGACCATATCCTGTTTATCGCCTCGGGCGCGTTCCATCTGTCCAAGCCGTCGGATCTGATTCCCGAACTGCAGGGGCGGCTACCGATTCGGGTAGAGCTGCAAGCTCTGTCACCGGAGGACTTCCGCCGCATACTGACTGAACCAGATGCGTCTCTGGTACAGCAGTACGAAGCGCTGATGGGCACCGAAGGGGTAAAGCTGTCCTTTAGCGAAGACGCCATCCGCCGGATTGCCGAGGTGGCGTGGAAGGTCAACGAAAGTACCGAAAACATCGGTGCTCGCCGGTTGCATACAGTGATGGAGCGTCTGCTGGAAA
>CAYMQO010000497.1:0-1741 GCA_964392405.1 uncultured Marinobacter sp. | reverse complement strand
TGCGCTATCGGGACAGTTACGACGGGTTGCTGGCCATGGTGGATGTGCGCGACGGCGGGTTTGATATTACTGCCGGCGTAGTCGCGGGGTTGCTGTGGCTATGCTGGCGTAGCTGGCGAAGCCGGACTCTGAGGCGACCGCTGGCTGCGGCTGTGTTATCGGCCCTGATCGTGTGGGGTGGCCTGAGCGGCCTGATACTGTTGATGGACAGCGAGACCCGGCCGGTGCCGGAGCTGGAACTGGCCACGATAGCGGCGGAACCGGTCAGCCTGAGAGATCTGCAGGCCAGCGAGGGCCGCCCCATGGTGGTCAACCTGTGGGCCACCTGGTGTCCTCCCTGTCGTCGGGAGATGCCGGTTCTGGCCCAGGCTCAGGCAGAACGGGACGACATCCAGTTCGTGTTCGTTAACGTGGGGGAGGAGCCGGAAACCATTCAGCGCTTCTTGCAATCCGAGGCTCTCACCCTGGACAACATTCTGCTGGATCGAAACAATCGCCTCGGCGCCATCACGGGAGCGCATGTACTGCCGACAACGCTCTATTATGATGAAAGCGGCATGCTGACGGACCGGCACACCGGCGAACTGTCCCACGCCACGCTGAAACAGGGGTTACAGAAGCTGCAGCCGACGAGATAAGGTTACGGCTCTGGCCGGAAAATCGTCGTTCTTCTACGGCAGAGATCCGGGCGTTTCCGTACGGATTTTCGGGGCAACGGGACTGGCGGCTTCCCGGCGCTTGCGCAGGGCGCGGAACCAGCGCAGTGCCGGTTTTTCGATACCGTAGTGGATTCCGCACGCGAGCATAAACGCGATGGCCAGTGCCAACCCGACGCCCAGCCAGGCGGGCAGACCCTGCTGATAGCTCCAGCCAATCACGCCGTAGCCGACGTTCTGGTGCACCAGATACAGGGCATAGGACAGACTGCCTAGCCAGAGCAGAGGGCGTGTCGCCAGCCAGTCGAGACGCCCGGCGACCGCCAGTGCGAACACGCCGTGACAGCCCAGCACAAAGTAGCTGAAGGGCGCCTTGTAGGCGACCAGCGCGTGGCCGATGGCCACGGCCAGCAGTACTTTATCGATCAGTGACAGCTGCCGGTACTGGTGCCAGCGGTACAGCAGCATGCCAGTGACAAACAGCGGGGCATAGCGTACGAACAGCAGGTCTTTCACCAGAAACTCCAGCGTTGCCGGAATTTCCTTCCAGAAGAGTACACCGACATAGCTGACCAGCACCCAGCAGCAAAGCAGCGGGCAAATCCGGTTCCAGTCCCGCAAGGTATAAAACACCAGCCCTATCCAGCAATAGAAGGTGGCTTCGATCACCAGGCTCCAGTAGGCCCCATCCACGTGGGCAAAGCCCAGATACTCGTGGAGCAGGGTGGCGTTCAGAACCGCTGTCGTCAGGTCCACCGCCCGGTCCTGTGGTCCAAGCACGGTGACAGACAGCCAGGTGATGATAATGCCGGCCCAGAGCCCCGGCAGTAACCGCATGGAACGGGCCATGGCAAACCAGCCGCCCGTGCGGGTGCGCTCCAGGGTCATGAAAATCACGAAGCCGCTGAGAATAAAGAACAGATGGACGCCGTAGCGGCCAAACTCCAGCAGGGACGGGGGAGTGAAACTGTGCCCGTACAGCTTGTGGTAATAGGGCAGGTAATGAAAGAGTACTACGGCCATGGCAGCAATGCCCCGCAGGGCGTCCAGGGCCTGTAACCGTTGCTGAGGGTGACCCATCATCG
>CAYMQO010000496.1:0-1742 GCA_964392405.1 uncultured Marinobacter sp. | reverse complement strand
TCCAACAACCCCGACGGCATCGATATCAAGAAGAACAAGGATGAAAACGGTATTCCCAAAGACGGGATTCCGTTCCACCCTTACTACACCGTGCACGACCTGCTGGGCGTGGCTGTGTTCTTCTTTATCTTCTTCCTGGTGGTGTTCTTCTTCCCGGAAATGGGCGGACTCTTCCTCGAGAAGCCAAACTTTGAGCCGGCCAACGCGTTGAAAACGCCTGACCATATTGCGCCAGTCTGGTACTTCACGCCTTTCTACGCCATGTTGCGGGCGGTGACGGTGGATCTGTTTGGCCTGGATGCGAAGTTCTGGGGTGTTGTAGTCATGGGCGCGGCAATCGCGATCCTGTTTGTGCTGCCCTGGCTGGACCGCAGTCCGGTTCGCTCTATCCGCTACAAGGGCTGGCTGAGCAAGATTGCACTGGCGGTGTTTGCGGTCAGCTTTATAATCCTCGGTTACCTGGGTGTCGTTCCGGCGACAGAGGGTCGCACTATCGTCGCGCAGATCCTGACCACCTTGTACTTCCTCTATTTCATTCTCATGCCGTTCTATACACGCATGGAAAAAACCAAGCCAGTACCAGAGAGGGTGACAGGATGAAAAAGCTGATTTTGGGTCTTTTCATGGCGGTCCTGCCGGCCCTGGGGCTGGCGGCGTCACCCACCGTATCACTGGATTCAGTGGACGCGGACCACACCAATAAAGCGTCGCTGCAGCGGGGCGCTGCGACCTACATGAACTATTGTGCCGGCTGTCATTCCATGGAATACGCCCGCTACAACCGTATCGCCGAGGACCTCGGTATTCCGGAAGATCTTTTCCTCGAGAACCTGATCTTTACCGGCGCCAAGATTGGTGAGCTGATCGAAATCGGAATGGACAAGGGCCAGGCCGGGGCGTGGTTTGGTAGCGCACCCCCTGACCTGACACTGGTCTCCCGGGTGCGGGGTGAAGACTGGCTGTACTCGTATCTGCGGGCGTTCTACAAGGATGACTCCCGTCCCCTGGGCGTGAACAACGCAGTATTCGACAACGTCGGCATGCCCCACGTAATGGTGGCGGAGCAGGGGCTGTGCGCCGTGCCGCCGAAGATCGGTACCACGCCCAATGTTGACCCGCTGAGCGGTAACGTTCGTGGTGTCGACATCTGCGACAGCTGGGCCATTGAAGGCAGTATGGAGCCGGCTGAGTTCAACAGGGCAATGTACGATCTGACCAACTTCCTCTCCTACATGGGCGATCCGATCAAGGTGGAGCGGGAGCGTCTGGGTATTCTGGTTCTGATCTTTGTCGCGATCTTCTTTGTTTTCGCGTATTTGCTGAACCGTGAGTACTGGAAGGACGTACGCTGACGTTTTAGCGTATAATGAACGCTGAGCATCTCCAGCGGGCCGGTCTGGCCCGCTGGTTTTTTGCGTTTAATCGCAAATATTGGCCTTATTCTTTTCCTGGAGTCATTCTATGGGCGTTGTGACCAAGCGGTCGTCGATGACGTTTTTCTCAGATCCTGCCAGTCATTACAGCCACCGTGTCCGGATTGTGCTGGCTGAGAAGGGCGTAACAGTGGATGTGGTGGACGTAGATCCGGACAACCCGCTGGAGGAACTGGCGGACCTGAATCCGTATAACGTATTGCCTACCCTGGTTGACCGCGATCTGGTGCTCTACGAGCCCAACATCATGATGGAATATCTTGATGAGCGATTCCCCCATCCGCCACTGCTGCCGGTTTACCCGGTCGC
>CAYMQO010000495.1:0-1754 GCA_964392405.1 uncultured Marinobacter sp. | reverse complement strand
CCGGTCTTGAGCCACTGGATCCGTTGGAACTGGAAGGTCGGGACATCTATATCCGGGAAGGCTGCCACGTCTGCCACACCCAGATGATCCGTCCGTTCCGTGCCGAGACCGAGCGCTACGGCCACTACTCCGTCGCGGGCGAGTTCGTCTACGAGCGCCCGTTCCTGTGGGGTTCCAAGCGCACCGGCCCGGATCTGGCCCGCGTTGGCGGACGGTACACCGATGGCTGGCAGCGGATGCACCTGTATGATCCGCGCAGCGTAGTGCCTGAGTCCAACATGCCGGCATTCCCGTGGCTGTTCAAGAACAAGGTGGATCACACCCAAACGGCCAAAAAACTGAAAACGCTGCAACGGCTGGGTGTTCCCTATACCGATGAGCAGATCGCAGCGGCAGAGGATCAGGTCCGCGGGGAGTTCGAAATTGACGCCCTGGTAGCGTACTTGCAGCAGCTGGGCACCGTGATCTCAGAGAAACGGTAAAATCTATGGACATCAACGACTTCCGGGGCATTCAGACCATTCTGGTCATGATCGTTTTCATCGGCATCATCTGGTGGGCGTTCAGCTCCCACCGAAAAAAGAAGAACGATGAGGCGGCGCACCTGCCCTTTGATGACGACGAGATTGCCGAGCGCACCTTGAAACAGGAACAGGACAAGACGGAGAAAAAACGATGAGTACCTTCTGGAGCATCTGGATCAGTGTGATCGTGCTCGGTACCATTTTTGGTTGCTGGTGGCTGCTTTGGGCAACCCGCAAGAGCCAGACCACCGACACTGAAACGACCAAAACCACCGGACATTCCTACGACGGTATCGAAGAGTACGACAACCCACTGCCGAAGTGGTGGTTCTACCTGTACATGGGTACTTGTATCTTCGCCCTGGTCTATCTGGCCTTTTACCCGGGGCTGGGTAACTGGCAGGGGCTCCTGGGCTGGAGCCAGCATGGCCAGTGGGAAGAGGAAGTCAAACAGGCGGAAGCCCGCTACGGCGAGATCTACGCCCAGTACGGCAACACGCCCATTGAAGAGCTTGCCTCCGACCCGGCCGCGATGGCCATGGGACAGCGCCTTTTCGCCAACAACTGTGCACTCTGCCACGGTTCCGCAGGTCGGGGCTCTGTCGGCTTTCCGAACCTGACCGACGACGACTGGATATGGGGTGGCGAGCCCGAGGACATTCTGAAGTCCATCCGGGACGGTCGGATCGGTAACATGCCTGCGAAGGGCGTTATGCCGAACATGACCGCAGTACAGGTTGATCAGGTGGTAAACTACGTGCTGGGCTTTAGCAACCGGGCCCGGGATGAGGCCGCCGCTGAAGCCGGCGCTGAGGTTTTCCAACAGGCCTGTGCGTCCTGTCATGGTGTCGACGCCACCGGTAATCAGGCAATGGGCGCGCCCAACCTGAAGGATGACGTCTGGCTGTATGGCAATGATTATGAATGGATCGAAGAGACCGTTCTCTACGGACGTCAGAACCGTATGCCCGCACAGGCAGGGCGTCTGAGTGATGACCAGATCCACATTCTGGCAGCCTACGTTTACCAGCTATCTGACGACTGACCCGCAAGACCCGGCCCCGCTTCGGCGGTGCCCGGTCTTTTCAACCCTGGGCCTGCCCTGCCGCGGGCCCAGGCTTGAAAAGATCTCCAGGCCTGAAGTGCTTTCGATCCCGATGATCACGGGCCTGTCACCCCCAGGAGGTAATGATGAGCAGTCGGATTCCGGTCCAGCAAATTGACCCGAAC
>CAYMQO010000494.1:0-1757 GCA_964392405.1 uncultured Marinobacter sp. | reverse complement strand
CCTATGTGTTCGACCATGTACCCGCAGGCTGGCGTAACTTCGGTACCTCGGCGTATCACGGTGTCGAACTGGTCTATATGTTTGACTACCCTGGCAGTTTTGTCGCCCATTACCTGCTGGGCCTTACCGGGCATCCGGAACCGACGCCGGCAAAGTTTGCTACTACTGATAACCCGGGTATTGATCCGGCAGAGTACGAACTGGTCAGCCAGCTTTCCCTCGATCTGTGGGCGTCGTTTGCGAAGGACGGCGATCCCTCGATCGAGCGCCAGCCCTGGCCTGCCTACACCGCCGAAAATGACACCTACCTGCGTATCGGCCTGACACCCGCCGTGGAAACGGGACTGGACGAAGCCTTTCCGGACATCACCTTTCCGATCCCCACTCCCTGATCAGAACGAAGGCGTTCCCTAAGCTGTCCGCCTTCCCTCCTGCCAGGCCTTGCCGGGACTGCCCTGGTCCCGGCAAGGTTTTTAGTATCCGGAGTCTGAAATCTGTGTTTTCGTATCGGTTGATTTAACGCCGGAAGCCCAGGTGCCGCTTGTGAGGCGTGTCACCGCGCCAGATGAACCCCTCAAAGTAGTAATGGAGAAAGGATACGGTCAGCACAGCAATGCCGATGGCTGTATGGTGCTGGTTGGTAGTCAACGGATAGGCGATGGCCACGGAGACCAGCGGCAGCACCAGAAAGGCCGGCAGGCGCGTGATACGGGTGAGGCGATACAGCAGATTGCGGGGTCCGGTTTTGTTCCGGTTGCGGTCGTGGGTGATATAGACGCTGAAAGCCGTGAGGTCATGGATGATACGGGGAATCATCACCACGAAAACGGTATAACCCACTTCGTTGATCCAGAACGCTGACGTAAGCATGGCCACATTGCCCCAGAGATACCATTTCCCGATGGGGTAACGCGCCCGTTTGCTCAGTCTGAAAGCCAGAATGGTCATTACGATCACGAAGCCCCCGGCGATGGCCGACATGACATCGAACAGCGGTAATGGCCCTATCATCAGGTGACTGAAGCGTGCTTTCCCGTAAACAATCACATAAATCGCGAAGCCGGCAAAAATTGCCAACCATTTCCACGCCAGGAAAACCCGGTCCGGGGGAACGCCCATCATCATCAGCGTAAGGCCAAGCTGTTGCGCGAGCACGTGGTAAATGGTGTAGAACGCCAGGAAGAGAAACAGCAGGCTGTAGCTGAGGGGTTGCGGTCCCAGGAAACCCGCGGTGGTTATGGCGGCAAAGGCCAGCAAAGGAATCCCCAGCCGGTGCCGGTAATAACCCAGGTACTCCCGGTCGGCCATGGTCAGTGTGCTGGCAATAATATGGGGCAGTCCAAAGACCACCGTCCAGAAGGCCCACCGCTGAGGGTCGGAAGGCAAGAAGTTGTCCATCAGCCAATGGTCCAGCCACAGGATATCCAGGGCAACGACGGCAATCGAGATGGGAATTATGGCGTAAAGTGCGAGCAGCCAGCGGCAGTCGACGGCGTGCAGTGTGTCATCCATGGTAAGGGCCATCTTGTTATTGTGGATCGGTTATCGACGGATCCTGGCCACTGACGAAAGGCGAGCCGGACGCTCATCCTCAAAGGCACGCAGCGACACCCTGCCAAGGACTCAATGCAGGGAAAACCATAACAACGGCGGATTCAGGAATCCGTGATTTGGATTCCAAACGGAGATGAACAAAACAGGAAAGGAATGGTCGGCGTGGCAGGACTTGAACCTGCGACCCCTTCGTCCCGAACGAA
>CAYMQO010000493.1:0-1765 GCA_964392405.1 uncultured Marinobacter sp. | reverse complement strand
GAAGGTTCAGGGCATCAGCAAGACCCTGGCTGAATCCATTTATGCCGCACTACACAACGAGTAAGGAATCCATGAACCTCCCCAATATTCTCACCCTGTCCCGTATCGTGATGATTCCGGTCTTTGTGGCAGTGTTCTATCTGCCAGTGGAATGGCGATACGTGGTGAGCGCGGCGCTGTTTGCGGTGGCGGGTGCTACCGACTGGCTGGATGGGTATCTGGCCCGCAAGCTCAACCAGTCGACGCCCTTCGGGGCGTTTCTGGACCCGGTGGCGGACAAACTGATGGTGGCCGTTGCCCTCACGGTACTGATCGAAGACTACGCCACCCTGGCGCTGACACTGCCGGCCATGGTTATTATCGGTCGGGAAATTGTGATCTCGGCACTGCGGGAATGGATGGCGGAAATGGGCAGCCGGGCAAGCGTGGCGGTGTCCTATATTGGCAAGATCAAGACCACCGCCCAGATGGTTTCCATCTTCCTTCTGCTGGCGGCACCGCCGGGAGGAATGCTGGCATCGTTTGGGCTGGCCTTACTATACCTGGCCGCCATCCTGACCCTGTGGTCCATGGTGCTGTACCTCAAGGCTGCCTGGCCGGATCTGTTTCCGGAGCAAGAGCAGAAGCCCTGATAGCCAGCCTGCGAGCTACTCGGGCCGTGGTGCGGTCTCCGTGGAAAGCGCGTTGACAATCCAGTCTGCGGCCTCCGCCGCAAGCCGGTCCGCTGCCCGGCCAAAAGCGGCTACTGAACCTTCAATGGAGGCGTCCTGAAGCGGCGCCGTGATACGAAAATCCCGGCTGGCTATGGTTTCCCGGTTGCCGTTCCGTATCAGTTGGGCCTGAAGGTAAAGCTGAACCTGGGGCCGGGTGCTGGATCTCTCTTCATGGAAGCTCAGTATGGCGGAGCTCAGGGTAACCTGGCTGGCTGCGCCGCTGGCGTCCGATACCACCGTATCCAGGCGGGTATCCTCCCTTAGCGCCCGTACCAGATGGTTGCGCAGAAGCTCTGGCATATCAGTGGCCCAGCGCACATCACTGTAGGCGGCCAGTTCGTTAGGGCGGGTTTCCAGCACAATACGCTTACCGGCGGTCAGCCCACTGGCCTGGGGCGTCGCGATCCTGAGCACCGGCAATGTCTGCCCGCCTTCAGGAATCAGGGTACCCGCCTCAAACTGGTAAGGGAGGGTGAACTGGCGCTGGGGCGTTTTCTCCGGGAACAGGGATACATTGCAGGCGCTCAGGAGCAGGGAGCAACCGAGCACAGCAGCCGCCGGAAGCAGGCGTCCGGTGGAACGGCGGACAGCAACAGACACACTCATGGGGCTACCTCCTGAATGGGATCCTGTCCCAGCAACGCCTTGCCGGGGTCTTCCTCGAGCCGTTGGGTCAGCAGCCGCAGGTTATGCAGCGTAGCCTGCAACTCGTGTACGACCGGGCCCAGCTCACCCAGGCTCTGCAACCCCTGGCTCACCGAGCCTTCATTATCGGCCACCAGGGCGTCGATACGAGTGGTCGCCTGCGCCAGGGACTCCGCGGCCTTTCGCGCTGAGGCCAGCATGGGCCGGCCTTCGGACTCCAGCAACTGGTTCAGGTAATTACCAAAGTCTTCGTAGCGGCTGAAGGTGTCCTCCGCCCGGGCGGCGGCATCGTAGACCGTCACCAGCGCCTGATTGAGATTATCCTGCTCCGCGACAAGCGCATCGGAGGCGATGCGAAGGTTTTCCAGGGTCGCGGTGAGGGCCTCGGCGTTTTCATCTGACAGAAA
>CAYMQO010000492.1:0-1778 GCA_964392405.1 uncultured Marinobacter sp. | reverse complement strand
GGAGAAAACCGGCTATGGCGGCTGACAACCGCACGATCAATCTGGCTTTTACCGGAGCCTCCGGCGCCCAGTACGGATTGCGCCTGCTGCAGTGTCTGGTAGCGCTGGATTGCCGGGTCAATATCATGATCAGCAAGGCCGCCCGTGTCGTGATGGCCACCGAGACCACCGTCCGGTTGCCGGCTTCCACGTCCGGAGCGCTGGCCAGCCTGAAGGAATGGTCGGGAGCCCGTGACGGCCAGTTGAAAGTCTTCGGGCCGGAAGACTGGTTCGCGCCACCGGCATCCGGTTCCGGTGCCAGCGTGCCGCTGGTGGTCTGTCCCTGTAGTACCGGCACCTTGTCCGCGCTGGCGACCGGGGCCAGTAACAATCTGATTGAAAGGGCAGGGGATGTGGCCCTCAAAGAACGGCGTCCACTGATACTGGTCCCACGGGAGGCCCCCTACTCGGAAATCCATCTCGAGCACATGCTCAAGCTGACCAGAATGGGGGCAGTCATCATGCCGGCGAGCCCCGGCTTCTACCACAATCCGACATCGGTGGATGATCTGGTGGACTTTATCGTGGCCCGACTGCTGGATCACCTGGACCTGCCTCAGACCCTGGTGCCCCGCTGGGGCGAGGAGCGATAGCCATGCTGGAACAGATCGCCGACGGCATCAATCAGCTTAACCTGTCCATCCCGGCATTACGCCTGCTCGGAACCACGGTTGCGCTGCTTATCATCGTTCTGGTGGCGCGAGCCGTGCTATCCAAGGTGATCCGCACCAGCATTCAGTCCACTGAACTGCGGCGGAAATGGCTGGTCCAGACCCGTAATGGCCTGATCCTGATCTTCCTGCTGGGCCTGGTGATGATCTGGGGCGAAGAGCTGCGCACCCTGGCCCTGTCCATTGTTGCCATTGCTGTTGCCTTTGTGGTGGCTACCAAGGAACTGATCCTGTGCTTTATGGGATCTCTGGTAAAAGGCGGCGCGCGATCATTCGATATTGGCGACCGGATTCAGGTCAAGGATTTCCGCGGCGATGTTATCGACCAGAACCTGCTTGCCACCACCATTCTGGAAGTTGGCCCCGGCAAGCTCACCCACCAGCGCACCGGCCGCGCCACGGTTATCCCCAACTCCCTGTTCGTCTCCGAGCCGGTGATCAACGAGAGCTTCACCGAAGACTACGTGCTGCACGTGTTCACCGTGCCTTTCAAGCGGGAGGACAACTGGCAACTGGCCCAGGAAGTCCTGCTGGACGTCACCCGGTCCCAGTGCAGCCCGTTCCTGGAAACGGCCCGTCGCTACATGCGCCGCCTGGGCGACCGTCGCGGCCTGGAAGTACCCGTCGTTGACCCCAGAGTCAGCATCCAGGTGCCCGTGGCCGGCGAAATCCACCTGGTAGTCCGCTTCCCCTGCCGCCCATCCCAGCGTAGTGCCATTGAACAGGCGATCCTGACGGAAGTCTTCACCACCTATGACTTCCAGGCGGTCAAGAAGACCACCGAAGCCAGCGAACCGAAGCCGGCTCAGGCTACGGAAGAGGAAAGTAGGTCCTGATCAGCTGGCTCCGGGACTTCTCGAAAAGGAGTTCCCTGGCCAGGGCTTGCAGTTCCGCGTGCTCCAGGCTTCTCAGATGCTGCTTCGCCTCAGCTTCAAACTCCGGAGCTTCAGCCAGCCTCAAGGCGAACACGTAATTGAGATCGGTGTGAGGCTCAGGGCGAGCCGCAAACTCATCAGCAACCCGTGCGTAACAATCGTTCCGGCCTTTGTAGTCCGGATTCTGAAACTC
>CAYMQO010000491.1:0-1785 GCA_964392405.1 uncultured Marinobacter sp. | reverse complement strand
CCCGTGATGGCACCGGCAAGGTGTGAATCAGATGACTCAGGTCGGTCAGTTTTCCCGCCATGATATGAACAATATCCCCCTGTCGTTCCACAATGCCCTTTACATGCAGCAGCCGGGCGGTCAGCAGAGGCTTGCGTTGCTGTCGGGCGGTGTTGAGCCAGACGATGACATTGATATTGCCGGATTCATCTTCCAGCGTGACAAAGGTGACGCCAGACGCTGAGCCAGGTCGTTGCCGTCCGGTCACCAGACCAGCCACCTGCACCGGGCGGTTGGGCTCGGCGGTTTTTAGCTGCCGGGAGTCCAGGCAGTGGCGCAGGTGCCCCTGCTCCCTTAACAGGGCCATGGGGTGACGTTGAAGCGTGAAGCCCTGGCTGGCGTAATCCGCCAGTACACTCTGGCCTTCGGTAGGAGCCGGAAGGTGAACCTGGTGATTGCTGGGCAGATATTCCTGTACCCGCTGGCTTTCCGAAACCCAAAGCGGTGCGGCGGTTTCGTGCCCCAGCAACTCCCAGTAGCTCTGGTGCCGATGTCCACTGATGGCCTGCAGGGCATTGGCTCCGGCCAGTAGCTCCAGATCCCGCTGGGGCAGGGCGGTAAGATGGCGCAGGTGCTGCACACTGGTATAGCCCCCTTGAGGACGCCGCCGGCACAGAATGTCAGCGCTTCCACGACTCAGGCCCCGAAGCTGGCATAAACCGACTCTGAGGTGCCGGGCCGGGCCTTCCAGAGTGTAGTCCCAATGGCTGTGATTGACGTCCACCGGCAATACCACCACATGGTGACGGCGAGCGTCTTGGACAAGCTGGGAGGGAGAGTAAAACCCCATGGGCTGGCTGTTCAGAAGCCCACAATAAAAGGCGGCCGGATGGTGGCGCTTGAGCCAGGCGGAAATATAAACCAGCAGGGCAAAGCTCGCAGAATGGGATTCCGGAAAACCATAGCCGCCAAAACCGCAGATCTGTTGATAAAGGCGTTCGGCAAACTCTTCGCTGTGCCCCCGCTCCTGCATGCCCCTGATCAGTTTGTCCCGGAATACTGTCATATCACCCCGGGATTTCCAGGCGGCCATGGCGCGGCGTAGCTGGTCGGCTTCCCCGCCGGTAAAGCCGGCGGCGACCATGGCCAGCTTGATCACCTGCTCCTGGAAAATGGGCACGCCCAGGGTTCGTTCCAGCACTCCCCGGATGGCTTCATTGGGATAAGTTACCGCTTCCAGCCCGTGCTTGCGCTTCAGGTACGGGTGTACCATGTCGCCCTGTATGGGTCCCGGGCGCACAATGGCGACTTCGATGACCAGATCATAAAACTGCCTGGGGCGGAGCCGGGGCAGCATATTGATCTGGGCCCGGGACTCCACCTGGAACACGCCAATACTGTCTCCGGCACACAGCATGTCGTAGGTGGCCTCATCTTCCCGTGGCACGTCCTGCAGTGTAAAAGGTTCGCCTTTTTCTTCGCTGATCAGTTCCAGTGATTTGCGAATGGCCGTCAGCATGCCCAGGGCCAGGATATCCACTTTCATCAGGCCCAGGCTTTCCAGGTCGTCCTTGTCCCACTGGATAACGGTGCGCTCCGCCATGGCGGCATTTTCCACGGGTACCAGTTGTGCCAGCGGACCCGAGCTGATGACAAAACCGCCCACGTGCTGGGACAGGTGGCGGGGAAAGCCCAGCAGGGTATTCACCAGCGTAAAGAACTGGTTGGCGATGGCTTTGTGCCGGGTCAGCCCCTTGGCGAGAATCTGCCCACGCCAGTCGGTTTCCCGGTCCCGCCAGTCGATGC
>CAYMQO010000490.1:0-1785 GCA_964392405.1 uncultured Marinobacter sp. | reverse complement strand
GCCGTTCGGCAACCCCTTGTCGCCTGCGCCAGCCATGGAGAACCAGGCGTCAGTGAAACGCCAGCCGAGGGAAGGGTCTTTCTTGCCATAATCCATATGGCCGTAGACCCGCTTACCGTCGATTTCCTTCACATGCTCGGTGAAGAACTCGGCAATGTCCTCGTAGGCGGACCAGTTCACCGGCACGCCGAGCTCATAGCCATAGCGCTCCTGGAACTGTTCGCGGAAGTCCTCCCGCTCGAACCAGTCGGCCCGGAACCAGTACAGGTTGGCGAATTGCTGGGTCGGCAGCTGGTAAAGCTTGCCGTCCGGCGCGGTGGTGAAATCCAGACCGATAAAGTCTTCCAGGTCCAGGGTTGGCAGGGTCAGGTCTTTTGCCTCGTTCTCCATCATGTCGGAGATGGGAACCACCTTGCCGTATCGCCAGTGGGTACCGATCAGGTCCGAGTCGTTGATATAGCCGTCGTAGATATTGCGACCCGACTGCATCTGGGTCTGCAGCTTCTCGATGACGTCCCCTTCCTGGATCAGGTTATGGGTCAGGTTGATGCCGGTGATTTCCCGGAATGCCTGCGCCAGCCGGCTGGCTTCGTATTCATGGGTGGCGATGGTCTCTGAGACCACGTTGATGTCCATGCCTCGGAAACGTTCGGCGGCTTTGGCGAACCACAGCAATTCCTCAAGCCGTTGTTCTTCGCTCAGCGTGGACGTGGAAAACTCCTTCGCCCACTTGCGTGCGGCATCTTCATACTGGTCTGCATGGGCCAGTGAGACAGGGCCCGTGACCAGGACCGCCAGGACGGTTCCCAGCGCCAGGGTCGATAGCTTGTTGTTATTGAACATATCCAACCTCATCTGTTTCGTGTAAGAGTCAAATCAAACTGCAGACTGACTGTATTTGTTGTCCCGGCAGCGTCTCTGCCCGGGGTCCTGCTCTTACATGCGGGAAGTGAATCCTGCCCTTCCCGGTACTGCTCTGAACAACTCTCTTTCGGCGGGTCTGCCGCCGTCCTCATCAACCCCAACGCATCAGGATCAGCAGCCACACGACGGATATCGCCAGCGCGATCCACAGGGACAGCTCGCTAAACCCGAGAAACACCAGATGGATGTATGCCGCCGTCAACAGGCCGATAAAAAGGCGGTCGCCGCGGGTCGTGGCAATGGGCAGGAAGCCCCGCCGCTCGGTTGTCGGCGACGCCAGTTCCCAGACAGACATCAGCGCCAGAATCCCGGCCATAACGGCGAAAAAGATGGCGACGGGTTGGGTCCAGTTCATCCAGTCCAGCATGGTCTCCCCCTACACCCGCCCGAGGGCAAAGCCCCGGGCCACGTGGTTGCGCACAAACCAGACCACCAGCACGCCCGGTATGATCGTCAGCACGCCTGCCGCAGCCAGCACACCCCAGTCGATTCCGCTGGCGCCGATTGTTCTGGTCATGATTGCCGCGATAGGCTGGGCATTAACCGAGGTCAGCGTGCGAGCCAGCAACAGCTCGACCCAGGAGAACATGAAGATGAAGAAAGCCGTAACGCCGATGCCGGAACGGATCATGGGCATGAAGATCTTCACGAAGAATCGGGGGAAGCTGTATCCATCAATATAGGCCATCTCGTCGTACTCCCGGGGCACCCCGGACATAAATCCTTCCAGGATCCACACCGCCAGCGGCACGTTGAACAGGCAATGGGCCAGCGCGACGGCAATATGGGTATCGAACAGTCCGATGGAGGAATACAGCTGTAAAAACGGCAGCAGAAACACGGCAGGGGGCGCCATCCGGT
>CAYMQO010000489.1:0-1789 GCA_964392405.1 uncultured Marinobacter sp. | reverse complement strand
AGCAATGGTCCAGCGAGCCGATATCAATAGCGTCCTGTCTGAAATGCGCAATCTGCGAGCCCAGATGCAGCAGAACCAGCGTATGGAAAACGATCTGGCCGTACGTGGTCAGCTGGACCGGCCGACGGCAGTGGATCAGACCAGCAAAACCCCGGGCTTCGGTGACATGCTCAGCCAGGCGGTGGACAAGGTGAACGACCTGCAGTCCAGCGCCAATGACCTGCGGACCGCCTACGAACAGGGCGACCCGAGTGTGGATATCACCCGGGTGATGATTGCCGGGCAGAAAGCCACCGTTTCCTTCGAGGCACTGACACAGGTTCGTAACCGGGTGGTCAAGGCCTACGAAGACATCATGAACATGCCGGTCTGACGGCAGGTATAACCAGTTAGCAGCGGAGTAGCCCATGGCCAGTGTACCTGCAGACGCCACCTCAACCGAACTTTCCACTACTGGTGCCGATACCGGTAGCGAGAGCCGTAGCGATTTACTGTTCGGCTTCAACCGTCTTAACCTGCTTCGCCAGATTGGCCTGATGGTCGGGCTGGCCGCCAGTGTGGCGCTTGGCGTGGCCGTCGTGCTGTGGGCCCAGGAGCCTGACTATCAGCCGGTGCTCGGAGACCTCTCCTCCTACAATCCGGTTGATGTGTCGCGGATTCTCGACCAGAGCGGTATCCAGTACAAGATGGACGGCCGCTCCGGTGCCCTGCTGGTGGCGTCCGATGATGTGTACAACGCCCGCCTCAAGCTGGCCGCCGAAGGGGTGACGGACCGGGAAAGCATCGGTTTTGAACTGCTCGATCAGGACAGGGGGCTGGGCACATCCCAGTTCATGGAAACCGTCAGTTTCCGGCGGGGCCTGGAAGGCGAGCTGGCCCGCACCATCAGCAGCATGCGCAGCGTCAAGTCCGCCCGGGTTCATCTGGCCATTCCCGAGCGGTCAGTGTTTGTTCGCGACGCCCGTCAGCCTTCTGCTTCCGTTTTCCTGAACCTGTTCGCCGGTCGCCGCATCGAGCAGGAGCAGATCAGTGCCATCGTGAATCTGGTGGCCGGCAGCGTGCCTGAGATGAACCGCGACCAGGTGACCGTCGTGGACCAGAACGGCAACCTGCTGACCGGGCGCGAGGAAGATGCCAGCCGTCAGGAAATGCGCGATCAGTACCAGTACACCACCAGGGTGGAAGAGCGCCTGACCCGCCGGGTGGCCTCGATGATTGCCCCCATTGTCGGGGACAGCCGGTTCCGGGCGGAGGTCAGCGCTGAGCTGGACTTTTCGTCGGTGGAACAGGCGGAAGAATTGTT
The DNA here is from genome assembly GCA_964392405.1 of uncultured Marinobacter sp. Classification (GTDB taxonomy): domain Bacteria; phylum Pseudomonadota; class Gammaproteobacteria; order Pseudomonadales; family Oleiphilaceae; genus Marinobacter. The sequence continues at coordinate 486 of CAYMQO010000489.1, read as the reverse complement.
TAACCCCCAGCAGCAGGCCGTGCGCAGCGAACGGGAGTTCTCGGAGCAACGGACCGCCGGCAGCCAGGGTGGCATCCCCGGTGCCCTGTCCAACCAGCCGCCGGGCGCGGCCACCGTACCTGAGCAGGCGGCTACCACTGAGGACGGTGATGCAACACAACCGGTAGACATCCGTCGTGAGTCAACCCGCAACTACGAAGTGGACCGTACGGTCAGCTACATCCGCCAGGCCCAGGGCGACGTCAAGCGTCTGACCGTAGCGCTGGTGCTGGATGACAAGCCGGTGGTCAATGCCGAAACCGGTGCCGTCACCTTTCAACCGTGGAACGAACAGGAACTCCACCGCATCAACATGCTGGTCCGGGATGCGGTGGGCTATTCTGCCTCCCGGGGTGACAGTGTCACCGTAGTCAACGCCCCCTTCGCGCCGGACCGGCCGGTGGAATACATGGAGCCGTCCTTCTGGGAGCAGCCCTGGTTCTGGAG
>CAYMQO010000488.1:0-1791 GCA_964392405.1 uncultured Marinobacter sp. | reverse complement strand
TGTACTCCCGTGCCTGGTAAGCCCCGATACCCATGCCCGTCAAACCTTTGGTGCTCTCGAACGGCTTGAACAACTGCATGCGGATAAAGTCATCGCTCATGCCGGACCCGGTATCCTGGATAAACAGCACCACATGATCCGGCGAGGCTTTCAGGGTCAGGGTGACCTCACCGTCCGGTGGGGTCGCGTCCTGAGCGTTCTGGATCAGGTGGCCCAATACACTCCACAACAGGTCCCGGTCGGCGCGGACCATTACGGGGTCGGTCGGGCCGAGCACCCGGGGCCGGGGTTGATTACGGGCATAATGGGACGCGAGTTCGCTGATCAGGTGATGCAGGTTCAGCGGTGCCAGGTCGCCGTGGTCGTGGGTGGGCTTGCGGATATGGTCGACCAGGTTGGACATTTTCAGCACGGCATGGTCGGTGGTGCTGATCATATCGTCGATAAACGCGGGATTGTCCCGATGGTGGGCCGCATTACGCACCAGCAGCGAAAGCTGGGCAATGATCGTTTTCAGGTCGTGCACCATAAAGGCCGAAGCCTTGCTCACCGCTTCAAACTGCATGGCCCGTGACAGACGATTCTGGGCATCCGCCTGCGCCAGCAGGTTACAGGTCTGCCGGGCGACCACCCGTACCAGGTCGAAGTTTTCCCAGTTTAGTTCAACGCGGGCGTTGGGCCGGCCAACCAGGGTGATGCCATAGAGCTCGTTACCCAGGTACATCGGAATCAGCAGCCAGCCATGGGTGAATTTGAGGATCGGATCGGGGATTTCCAGCAGGTTGTATCGAACCGGGTCATTACGATATTCATCCAGATCAATAATCCATTCCCGGTCACCGAAGAAGTGCGCAAGCTCGCAATTGCCGTCGATACTGGTAAACCGGGGCTGATCCATGTTGACTGTATTCTGCAGCAGGAAGTTGCCGTCCTCGTCGCGGACCCAGAGCGCGCCGGATGTGCTTTCCACCAGTCCGGCCATAATGCGGATGATACGAACCGGCAGCGGCGGATGATCACTCAGGTCCGCCAGCTCCCGGGTCAGTTTGAGCCACTCTTCCCGGTAGTCGTATTTGTAGTCAAAAAAGTTCTGGCTGATAAACACCATCAACCGGGCCCGGAAGCGACGGGAGGTCAGTAATAATCCCAGGAAGCAGAGGGAAACGGTGATGAACAGAATCTGGAGCGCGTCTCCCCAGTCGCCCCCAAGCACCCTCACGTAATAACCGCCGGCCGCGGCAAACAGCAGATAGATGCCCGCAAACACCAGGGCGCTGACATGGAACATGGCGTTGCGGGAAAGCTGAAACTCCACCGGCTGCTTGCGGGTGTTCATCATGGTGACGCCCAGCAGCGGCACGATCATGGCGTTGACGATGCCCCGGGCGTCCCAGAAACCGGAGGAAATCTGCCCGAACAGCAGCGCGTCGGTGTACATAAAGAAGTCGTAGGCGAAGAGGGTCAGTATGCCGATGCACAGATAGCGGATGCTCGACCGGCTGGATTGCAGGGAGTTACGCCAGATCTGTTCCACCAGGCAGATGCCCAGCAGTGAGAGGGCGATCTGACCCACCAGCTTGAGCTTGCCGCTTACCAGCGGGAACGACAGCAGGCTCTCCAGGGCAGCCAGGGTGAACAGGACAAAGATCACCGAGAAGGTCAGGAATCCGAGCAGCCGCCGGGTGCGGCCAGCGGCGAGGATCTGTCGGTCTGCCGAGCGCAGCAGTGCCAGTAATACCATGACCCAGCCGGCGTCCCGCAGCAGTTCCAGCAGATAACGGGTGATAAATG
>CAYMQO010000487.1:0-1794 GCA_964392405.1 uncultured Marinobacter sp. | reverse complement strand
CCAGAGGTGTCTTGTGGATCGGGATGGCAGGCCACGGTAGCGCCTGAGCAAAGCGCTCAAATTCTTTCCGACCGTGAAAGGCGTGGGGCCGGGAGCCTCATTGGATTGCAACTCCCGGCCAAGCTGATAGTCTCTTCACTTACTTGCTTGACAGGGTGCCGGTGAAGTCCGGCTGAGATGGCGCAGGGGCTCTTCTGAGTCCAAGTGCTGGTCCTGTTGAACCTGATCCGGTTAGCACCGGCGTAGGAATCAAGCAGTGGCCTGGGGTTCCTCTGTTTCAGTTGCCTGTCTCCTGGGCCTTCTGCCGATTTGCGCCCAGCTTCCGGATTGTCTTTCACTACCGGAGGCTTCATGAGCTACAGTTTTTCTGACCTGACCGCGGCTTGCCACGATGAATGGCGTGCCTATATCGAGCACAGCTTTGTCCGCCAGTTGGGTGACGGCACCCTGGATCAGGAGGCCTTTCGCCATTATCTGAAGCAGGATTACCTGTTTCTTATTCACTTCGGCCGGGCCTACGCGCTGGCCACCTACAAGAGTCACAACATCACCGAACTGCGCCATAGCCTGGCGGGCCTGAAAACCATTATCGATGTCGAGCTGGGCTTGCACGTCGCCTACTGCCGCGAATGGGGCATTAGCGAAGAAGAGCTCGCTGCGCTACCCGAAGCCCGGGCCACCATGGCCTATACCCGCTACGTGCTCGACACTGGCAACCGCGGCGATCTGCTCGATATGCATGTGGCGTTGGCCCCCTGCCTGGTGGGCTACGCTGTTGTCGCCGACTGGCTCAATGGCCGCGCCGAGACGGTGCGGGGCGAGGCTAATCCCTACGAGGCATGGATTGCCATGTACGAGAGCGAGGAATTTCAGGCTGCTCGCCGCGCTGAAGAAGCCTGGCTTGACGCCCGGTTGGCTGAAGTCACGCCGCGCCGCTTCGAGGAGCTGGTCACGGTCTTCCGCGATGCCACCCGGTTGGAGATCGACTTCTGGCAAATGGGGTTGGATCGCAGCATATAGTCCAGCAGCTGCCGCCCCGGCAGCGATAATGGTAGTATCCTCAGCTTTTCAGCCTTGAGGGACAGATATGTCAGTTGTGGTTCAGGCCCTGATACCGGTGTTCGTGCTGATCGTAATCGGGCATCTGTTCCGGCGCTGGCACTTTCCGGGCGACGGGTTCTGGATTCAGGCTGAGCGCTTCACCTACTACGCCCTGTTCCCGGCGATGCTTATCTACAAGCTGGGGCAGGCGCGGCTGCCGGCTTCTGCCTATGGCGATATCCTGCTGCTGATCGTAGCGATGCTGGTGGTCATGACGGCGGTGCTGGTCGTGATCCAGCTGGTGTGGCGCTGGCCGGGACCGGTGTACTCGTCCGTCTTTCAGGGCGGCATCCGGTTCAACTCCTACGTTGGCCTGGCCGCGGCCGGGATGTTGCTGGGGGACCAGGGCATTTCACTGATCGCGGTGGCGGTTGCCATCAAGGTGCCCCTGCTGAACCTGCTCTGCATCGTCATGTTCTCGCTCACCTGTCGCCAGGGTAAGCTGCGCCTGTGGCCCGTACTGAAGGTGGTGGCCACCAATCCGCTCATCATCGGCTCGGTGCTCGGGGTAATCTGGAGCTTTTTCCGGATCGGGTTTCATCCCATTGTGGCGGGTGTTCTGGAGCCCATGAGCGACCTGGCACTCCCTATGGGGCTGATGTGCGTCGGGGCCGGGTTACAGCTTAAGGCCCTGCGTAACGCTTCCGTGCCATTTCTGGTCTCGTCCTTCGCCAAGCTGGTTATCTTTCCGGT
>CAYMQO010000486.1:0-1797 GCA_964392405.1 uncultured Marinobacter sp. | reverse complement strand
TTCCCACATCAGCGGGATTTCCATAAAGGTCTGGCCGAAGTGGCGCAGGCTGGAGCGAATGAGCTGCTGTTGCTCGGCCCGGGAAAGTTCAGGGAAGCACAGCTGGATATTTGTGGTGGTGACCGTTTTCGTACGGTTGGGAAACCACCCACTGATTGTGCCTATGATCCGTCCCAAGCGTTGTGCTGCTGGCAGTGATAACTTCCCCACCATTCCAATAGCGAAAAGGGCAAGAGACGGCATATTACGCGCCATGGCTTGAGTGATCCTGTACGATTTGAGACGGCATGGAAGCTAGCACCAATGCTTGTGACCGACAAGTCCGTGATTCTAGAGTCGCCCCGCTGTTTTCCAGTCAGTTGCCCGGCCACCAGCTTCCCAGGCCATCCTTAGCCAGAATCGTTGCACACGTCGGTTGATGTAACGGGTACGCCATGGCGGGAACACCGCAAGCAGGTTCGGTATGACTGGCGCACCCAGGCCGTCAACGATGAACAGTTCCCAATGCCCGCTGCGGTCCGTCATAACGAGATTCTGCGGCAGCAGATTGCGAGTCAGTAGGCCGGTACACTGGAGCCAGCGACAGAGGCATTCGGCAGCTGATTTCGCGGCCTCATCCACACCATGTCTGGCGATCCAATGTTCTAGTGTCGGAGCAGGGCGTCCTTCGGCGTCGCGGATGAGTTCGCAAACGTTCGCTTGGCCATGAGTGGTCATGGCAGTGCCGTAAAACCGGGGCAGGTGTTGCCACAGCAGGGCACCCTTCCCCGTGGCCAGCAGTTCAACGACTGCGGACTGTTGGTAGCCTTTTTGCTCCTGATAGTTGTCGCTGAGCCGTCGACGCCCCAGGAGCCTCTTTACCAGAGGTTGCTCTTCGTAGCGTGCCTGAATGGCTCCGGCTTGCAAAACTTTCAGACATAGATCGCTATCGTCGGGATGGAGAAAACAGTTCCGGTTGGCCCCGGCGCCAAAAGGAGGCTGGTCGGTCAGGTCAATCATGGGCCGGGGCTCCTGGGGTAAGCCGGGCGTTCGGAGAGTGGCAGGGAATAAGGCGTCGGCGGATGATCCACCTTGCAGCTCGGTCGGCTTCCCATAACCGGGGCTGTAGTTCCAGTGGGCCTGGCATGGCGTTCAGACCGGTTGGGTAATCCATCGCCAGGAGCTCCTTTCTAAGATTCTGCACGCCTTCGGCGACGCGGCTTCCCGGAAGTGGGGTAAGATCGAACAGAGCCGTCGGAACGCCGGCGGTGATGGTTTCGCTCGCCATCGTGGCGGAGTCTGGCGTCACCCATGCAAAGCGTGTATTGGTTAATTCCTGTGCCAGCCACTCGGGGCCTGTTTCCCGCCACGAGCGTATATCTAGGGAAGTGTCCATACAGGTTTTCAGGCTCTTGGTCAGGGCATGGGGTGTCCTGCGGGAATCCGAGACAGTCCAGTGCCAGTCTGGGTATGTGGACGTCAGATGGAAGAGCTGCTCAGCCACAGCCTCATTACTCCAGCGAAAATGAGGTGACGGGCCGCCGAGCAATACGAGAGCCCGCTTTTCATTAGTCAGCCGTGGCAGAGGCCGCATGGCGTTGATAGGGCCAGTGGTCTGAAGGATCTTGGGTCCCGGGGTTAATCGGTCGTGGGCCGGGGCGATCACTGCGCTGACGAGGCAGTTTGGAAATGCAGGCTTCATGAGTACGACGGTCGGTGCCAATCGTCTGTACGTAAGTAAAAGGCGATGTGTGCCGCTTCCAGCCGCAATGATCAGCGCGGGCCTGGTCTGAAGTAATGGTCGGCTGCAACTAAGCG
>CAYMQO010000485.1:0-1834 GCA_964392405.1 uncultured Marinobacter sp. | reverse complement strand
GTGTTTTCAGTAGGAATCCATTGTCATTCAGGGACGTAAGCATGAAGGCTTTTGCGCGTTATCGTCATTGGGCGCTCATCGCTCCGTTGGTACTCCTGTCACCGCTGGGCCGGGCAGAGGTGCTGTTCAGCGAAAATTTCGATGCCCAGCCGGACTTTACCAGCACCATGCACGGTGATGGCCACACCATCGAGCGGGAGCGCGGCCACACCTTTCCGGATGGCTGGGACAAGCTCTATCAGGGCACCGTGTGGTCACCAGAAACCGGCCACGACGACAAGCATGCTTCCCTTGAAATTCTCGCGAAAAATGCCGACAAGGCGAAGGGCGGAACCGGCAAGTCTGCCGTGTTCTGGCGCGAGTCCCACTCCCGGGGCTGGAAAAACTGGGCCTCAGATGCCCAGTTCATCAAGGTGCTGGAAGGGGATTACTCCCAGCTTTATATCGAGTTCGAAATCCGCTTTTCCGAGAACTGGTACCAGCGTCAACACGTCGCCAGCCCATGGTCATCGAAGCTGTTCCGGGTAGGGCACTGGGATCGCGACGGGGCGATTTACAATGGCAACAAAGACGCGGTCAACCCCCGGTTTATCTGGCAATACAAAGCTGATAACTACGGGCTGCGCAACGTATTTGCCTTTCTGCAAGGGCCGCCGGGCCACTCTGCTGAGCTTCCCCAGGGCGGTTCCCATAACTATCGCACTCATATTCTTGGGCACGGCCCGGGGGGAACGGACCCGGAGATACGTTCGCTGCTCAACGGCCGGCTGTTAACCGATTTTGAGGGCAATGTGATTCACGAAGATGTCTTCGGGCCATCCGAGCAGTGGACCAGGGTCGCCTTTCTGGTAAAAATGAACAGCGCACCCGGCGTAGCCGACGGCGTTTTCCGTCAGTGGGTGAGGGGACATCAAATTACCAACCTGGAAAACATGGTGTGGGTCGACGAGTCCCATGACGGTCCCATGCTGGGCTGGAACTACTTTGCCATCGGTGGCAACGACTACTTTCAGGCTTATCCTAACGAAGAACGGTTTGAAGATTGGTACTCGATTGACAACGTCGTCGTGTCGACCCAGCCCATCAATACACTTGCGCTGCCGGAGCCGCCCCGCAATCTTCGCCTCTCGGTAAACTAAACACCGCCACCGGACCCCATGCCAGGGCGCTTTCGGTCAGCACCGTTAGCGCTCTGTTTGCTTTCTGTCGCCCCCCCGGGGCGCGGCCTGTTCCGGACCACCTCAATGTCATGTATGCCAGGACCGGAACGGCGGACTGTAAGCCGGTATGGGGTGTGTTATTCTGCCCGGCCAGCATTCAGTAACTCAGGAGCAACCATGGCCAAATACGTTCCCCTAAGCAAATCCAGGCACCGGGAGGCCGGGCTGACACCCTCAGGCCACGAGTACGCGTTACAACAGGCTGTTGTGCCGGTGGTGGTGGAAGAGCTGCCCTTTGTTCTGCCTACCATGGCTATGGCTTTGATTGCCGAGGGCTCCGACCAGGGTTATCAGCTGGTGGCGTTACAATCCCTGCAGGCAGGGGTGAACGTCTACGTTCATACCAACGGTCGCTGGATCGGGGGTTACCGACCCGCCTGGTACCGGGCCCACCCGTTTCGTCTGATGCAGGATGAGCAGCAGCGGTCAGTCGTCTGTGTCGACGAAGAAGCCCCGGCATTTCAGCTAGATGCCGACGACTATGCCACCCGCCTGTTTGATGACGAGGGCGAGCCTACGGCCCAGACCAAAGATACGATAGATTTTCTGAAGCAGCTTCAGAAGGGAACCCAGGTCACCCGCTCACTGGTCGGCCAGTTACAGGAAGCCGGAAT
>CAYMQO010000484.1:0-1847 GCA_964392405.1 uncultured Marinobacter sp. | reverse complement strand
CTGGTTCATGGGCTCTTCCTGACACCAGATGGCGTGCTTGAGTTTGGTGTAAGGTGCCAGTAACTCATCCAGGTCGTCGCCCGGGAACGGGTACAGCTGTTCAATCCGGATAATGACCACGTCGTCGCGACCGTCGGCCTTTTTCTTCTCCAGCAAATCGTAGTACACCTTGCCGCTGCAGAGGATTAACCGGGTGACTTTTTTCGGGTCAGACGGCTCTTTTTCCGGCAAGACGGTCTGGAAAGTGCCTGATGTCAGGTCTTCAAGCTCTGACGTTGCCTCTTTATGGCGCAGCAGGCTCTTCGGCGTTATGGCAACCAACGGCTTACGCAGCGGCCGTTTTACCTGCCGGCGCAGCATATGGAACACCTGCGACGGAGTGGTCGGTACACACACCTGGATATTCTGCTCCGCGCACAATTGCAGGAATCGTTCCAGTCGTGCTGATGAGTGCTCCGGCCCCTGCCCTTCGTAGCCGTGCGGCAACAATAGGGTCAGACCACACAGACGGCCCCATTTGTGCTCACCGCTGGTAAGGAACTGGTCAATCACCACCTGGGCACCGTTGGCAAAGTCACCAAACTGGGCTTCCCAGACGATCAGTGCGTTCGGCGTAGTGGTGGCGTAGCCGTACTCGAACGCCATCACCGCTTCTTCTGATAGCAGCGAATCGTAGATTTCAAACTTGGGCTGCTTCTCGGACAGTTTTGCCAGCGAGATCCAGGTGTCACCACCCTTCTGGTTGTGCAGCACGGCATGACGGTGGGAGAAGGTACCACGGCCCACGTCCTGTCCGGTAATACGGATCGGGTGACCTTCGTCCAGCAGGGACGCATAGGCCATCATTTCACCGTAACCCCAGTTCAGACTCAGACCGCCAGCGGTCATCTTCTTGCGATCGTCGATGATTTTCTGAACTTGACGCTGAATGGAAAAGCCTTCCGGCACATAGGTCAGTTTCTTGCCCAGACGCTGGATATTTTTCAGCGTTACGCTGGTTTTACAGCGGGCCGTCCATTCGTGGCCAAGGTAGGGCGTCCAGTCGACGTACAAGCCCTTGTTGGGCTCTTTTACCAGCGACTTCACCACATGCTCACCGTTATCGAGCGCATCCCGATAATCGGTTTCCATTTTCTTGGCTTCTTCCTCGGTGACGATGCCCTCTTCGATCAGGCGGGTCGCATAGAGGTGACGGGTACTCTTGAGCTGCCGGATCTTCTCGTACATCAGCGGCTGGGTCGCAGACGGCTCGTCTGCTTCGTTGTGGCCGCGACGACGGTAACAGACCAGGTCAATGACCACATCCCGCTTGAATTCGTTGCGGTAGTCCATGGCCATCTGGGTCACGAACATCACCGCTTCCGGATCATCAGCGTTAACGTGCAGGATCGGTGCCTGAACCATCTTGGCGACGTCGGTACAGTATTCGGTGGACCGGGCATCTTCCTGCTTGCTGGTGGTGAACCCAACCTGGTTGTTGATGACGATGTGAATAGTGCCACCAACACCGAAGCCCCGGGTCTGGGACATCTGGAAGGTTTCCATCACCACACCCTGACCGGCAAAGGCGGCGTCACCGTGCATGATCACCGGCACCACCTGGGTGCCATCGGTATCGTCGCGGCGGGTCTGGCGGGCACGGACAGAACCTTCGACCACCGGAGAAACGATTTCCAGGTGGGACGGGTTGAACGCCAGCGCCAGGTGAACTTCGCCACCGTCGGTCATGACGTTGGAGGAGAAACCCTGGTGGTATTTGACGTCACCGGAACCGGAATCGTGCAGCTTTTTACCTTCGAACTCGTCGAACAGATCCTTGGGGTTCTTGCCCAGGGTGTTCACCAGTA
>CAYMQO010000483.1:0-1852 GCA_964392405.1 uncultured Marinobacter sp. | reverse complement strand
TCCAGGCGCTTGGCCACGGCCCGGGCGCGAACTACGCCACCGACGTCCGGAGATACCACAATAAAGTTTTCGAAGCGTTGCTTCTCGATGTCTTCCAGCAATACCGGTGTCGCGTAGATGTTGTCCACCGGGATATCGAAGAACCCCTGAATCTGATCCGCGTGCAGGTCGACCGTCAGTACCCGGTCAACGCCAATGGATGAGATCATGTCTGCCACTACCTTGGCGCTGATCGCAACCCGGGTGGAGCGTACCCGGCGATCCTGACGGGCGTACCCGTAATAGGGAATCACCGCAGTGATACGTGTCGCGGACGCGCGGCGCAGCGCATCGGCCATCACGATCAGTTCCATCAGGTTGTCGTTGGTGGGGTAGCAGGTTGGCTGAATAATGAAGACGTCGTGGCCGCGAACATTTTCGTTGATTTCAACGGTGGTCTCACCATCGCTGAAGCGGCCTACGGTCGCCTGTCCCATGGGAATATGAAGTTTCTGGGCAATCGCCTTGGCAAGATCCGGGTTGGCATTGCCAGCAAAAATCATCAATTTGGACACGACGGAATCCTTCTGTGACTCGGCTTTGGATTCAGAGGAAGAGGAAGAAAGGTGGCTGGGGTGGCAGGATTCGAACCTGCGCATGACGGGATCAAAACCCGTTGCCTTACCACTTGGCGACACCCCAGTATCGTGCTGCTCTTTCGGCATCAGTTTAGCTCTGTCAGCTTTTTGTGAAGCGGTGAATGGTTCACCCCTCTAGCTACGAACCCCATGATGCCGGTAGGTCTTTGTGCCCAGACTTTCAGGGCTTCTGCTTCTGTATGGAAACGTCCAAAAATGCAAGCCCCGGTTCCGGTTAATCTTGCGGGTCCGAATTTGCTCAGCCAATCCAGGCTGCTTTTTACCTCTGGATACAGTTGCTTAACTACATCCTCGCAATCGTTTCGGTACCCTGAGGCGTCTCCCTCAAAAGCGGGCGCTATTGTGGTTCGGGGGCTGTTCCTTGTCAAGCCCGGATCTGAAAATATTTTCGCAGTGCTGATTTCAACGGGCGGAATTATAACAATAAACCAGTCTTCTGGCGGGTTCACGGGGGTCAGTCTTTCACCCACGCCTTCACCCACCGCCGCGTGCCCCCGCACGAACACCGGCACATCGGCGCCCAGGGTCAGGCCAAGACTGGCCAGCTCATCTACGCTCAGGCCCGTTTGCCATAGATGGTTAAGGGCGACCAGCGTCGTGGCTGCATTGGAGCTGCCACCGCCCAGGCCGCCGCCCATGGGCAGCTTCTTGGACAGCTCAATATCAGCGCCAAGGGACGTGCCGGTTCTGTCCTGAAGCCGTCGTGCGGCCTGTACGATCAGATTCTGTTCCGATGGCACTCCAGGCAGGTCAGGGCCAAGGGTGATGACGCCATCGTTTCTTGGGCGGAAGGTGAGCGTATCGCCATAGTCCAGAAACTGAAACAGGGTTTGCAGTTCATGGTAGCCGTCCGGCCGGCGACCAAGAATACGCAGGAACAGATTGAGTTTGGCCGGTGCCGGCAGGGTGAGGGCAGGGCGTGTCATTCGCTCCCCCGGGCCTGCCAGGAGGAAACCACCAGCCGCACCAGCTTTTCTTCCTTGCGGGCTGTCAGCCGCGCTGGCAGGGCCGGTCGGTCGTCCATGAACCCACGCCAGCGCTCATAGCGAATGGTCCAGCCTCTCTGTTCTATCTGGGCCAGCTGCCCGTCCTTGCCGAAGGCCAGCCGAAAGTCCCCCTCCGGGGCTGGCAGGCCCCGTACCCACCAGACCAGGGCGTCGATGGGCAGCTCCCAGCCGGAGGCGGCATAGATCAGTCCCTGGGGGTCCGATGAG
>CAYMQO010000482.1:0-1858 GCA_964392405.1 uncultured Marinobacter sp. | reverse complement strand
GCATGCTGAACAACATCGCAAAGAGCTCAACGTGAAGAAGCTTGTTGCAGCCTGAAGCAGCACATAACCAGGCCATGCACCGGATGCTGGACTTCCCCCACTCTAATGGACACGCATCGATAACTCCGCAAGAGGAGAAAAACGATGCCAGAGATGATCACGGGGAAGAAAACTCAGCAGTACAGCACTGAGTTCAAAGTCAAAGCGGTGGAGTGGAGCCACCAGGCCCATCGGAGCGTGAAAGGCGTGGCCGAAGCGCTGGATATTCACCCTTTCATGCTGTCACGCTGGCGCAAGGAATACCGAGAGGGAAAGTTCGCCATGAAACGGGTCAAGAAAGCGCCAGCCGAAGCCAAGCAGAAGATCCAGGAACAGGATGAGGTTACCCGCCTGAAACGCCGAATAGCGGAGCTTCAGGAGGAGAATGACATCCTAAAAAAGTTTCAACGTTTTCAGGCCGAGGAACGACGGAAGCGTTCCGGTTCGTCTGGAAACACCGAGGGGAACACGGAGTAAAGGCGTTGTGCCGCCACCTGAACATCTCGCGGTCGGGCTACTACGCCTGGGCAAATCGGAAGCCCAGCCAGAGAGCCGCTGAGAATGCTGCGTTGCTGTTGAAGGTCCGCAAGGTCTACAACGACAGCAAGGGCCGCTATGGCAGCCCCAGGGTCTATCAGGCGCTGCGCCGTGACGGCTTGGTTGTGGGTGAGAACCGGGTGGCCAGACTGATGCGGGAATGGGGCATGAAGGCCCGTGTCGTGCGCGTCTATCGACGCATGACGAAACGACGGGATGACCTGAAAGCCCTGCCCAATCATCGACTGGAGGCTGACAAGCCGACCGCGGTGAACCAGCACTGGAGCAGCGATGTCACCTACATCAAACTGGGCAAGAAATACGTCTTCCTGGCGGTCGTTCTGGACATCTTCTCACGGCGGATCATCAGTTGGCGATTGGGCGAAAACCTGAGCGCGGACTTTGCCAAGGCAACGCTGAGAGCCGCCTTCACGAGCCGACAACCGGCATCGAACCTGCTGTTCCATACCGACCGTGGTATCGAATACCGGGCGCACAAAACCCAGGCGCTGCTGAACCAACATCGGGTACGGCACAGCATGAACCGCCCAGGCCAATGCACCGACAATGCCGAGGTGGAGTCCTTCTTCAAAACCCTGAAGGGAGAATTGCTGCACGCCACCAGCTTCGTAACGTTGAGACAATTACGAAAGCACATCAAGGACTATATTGAAGGCTTCTATAACAGCCATCGGCTGCACAGTGGCCTTGGTTACCGGACTCCGATAGAGTTCGAGGGAATTAACTGATGGGGCGTGTCCAATTTATTGGGGGAAGTCCAAAAGGATTCGGCAAATAGGGTGCTAGAGTCAATAAAAGATGAGACGTATGAAGTCGTCCGTGTTGGTCGGGATGGCAGTGGAAGAAGATTGGCTTACCTATACTGTGGTTCCAGAAACTGTGCGGGCTATGATAAAAAACAGCACGAAATTGTGTATTTCCCGCAGTCAGGACACAGCTACATCCGGACTGACAGCATGGAAGGATCCGTAACCAAAGATAGCCACTCTCGAGAATGATGACCAGGGATCGGCGCTCTCCAAAATGAGTTGGTACTCTAAAAAAGAGTCCTTGTACGTAGCAATCTATTGATGCAACGGCGGCTCTGGTTTACAAAAGCTGCACGTATCGCGGGGCAAGGCGTGGTCGTTATGGATTCTGCAGCGCTTGTCTTCAACGGGCGCGTGCTCAATAACCAAGTGCAACACTGTAATCCCCCCAGAAAATAAGGCTCTCTTCCATTTCGTGTGGAATCGGTCGCCAGCTAACGCCTTTTTGAGCC
>CAYMQO010000481.1:0-1863 GCA_964392405.1 uncultured Marinobacter sp. | reverse complement strand
TCAGAACTGCTGCAACCCGCCGCCAGTATAACCAACGAGGCGGTGGTCGCTGCTGTGAGGAACCGTAGTGCAGTCTTCATGATTTCGATCCTTCGAAGAGGCTAGGGTTTTTAAACGTATCCTAGCGTCAATGTTACTTCTTGAATAGGCGGTTTTTGGAAGGGGGGCCGGGTGGTCTGCGTCGCGTACGCGGTTGTCCATGGAGCCTCGCCATCCGTGGCTGATCCTGAACTTCGGAGGATAGCAGTAGCAGGCGATTATTATCGCGACAGGTTGCTCAATTTCGGGTTGGGCTGTTTCGCTCTGCGCATAATGACCGCAATCTTGCCAATGGTCTGGACCAGTTCCGCGCCAGACTGGCTGCAGAGTTCGTCGATGACCTCGGCGCGGGCGTCGCGGTCATTGGTGGCAACTTTCACCTTGATCAGTTCGTGGTCATTGAGCGCACGGTCCAGCTCCTGCATCAGGCCTTCGGTCAGACCCTTGTCGCCAATAATAATGACGGGCTTCAGATTGTGGGCGATTGCGCGGTATTCGCGGCGCTGGGCAGCGGAAAGGCTCATGATGAAATCTCTCGATCGGGCTATTAATAGGCTATGCAATAGATAGTCGCGCTTGTGCGGCGGGCGACGGGAGCATTTATGCCCGTCAGGCCGTATAATCGCGGCATGATAACAGAGTAGCCCGTCCGGTGGATGGGCGATTGCACCTACAGTGAATCGGGAGGCAAATTGGCGCGCTCGAAATCCAGTGACCGCTGGCTGAAGGAACATTTTGACGATGTCTGGGTCAGGAAGTCGAAGCAGGATGGTTATCGGTCACGGGCCAGCTATAAGTTGATTGAGCTGGATCAGAAAGACCGGCTGTTCCGGGCGGGTCAGGTCGTGGTCGATCTGGGGGCAGCGCCCGGTGGATGGACCCAGGTGGCGGTAGAGAAGGTTGGCGACAGCGGTCTGGTCATTGCCAGTGACATTCTGCCTATGGACCCCATTGCCGGGGTCGAGTTTGTGCAGGGGGATTTCACCGAGCAATCGGTGTTCGATGAGCTGATGGCGGTGCTGAATGATCGCCCGGTTGATCTTGTGATTTCGGATATGGCCCCCAACATGAGTGGTAACCCTGCGGCGGATATTCCGAGGGCCATGTCGCTGGTGGAGCTGGCGTTGGATATGGCCACACAGGTACTGCGCCCCGGGGGCGTGTTTGTGGCCAAGGTCTTTCAGGGAGAGGGGTTTGATGCGCTGCTGGCGGATATGAGGCGCTCATTCTCGTCGGTAGTCAGCCGCAAGCCAGAATCATCCCGTGCGCGGTCTCGTGAAGTGTACCAAGTGTGCAAGGGTTTTCGCGGATGACCGCTTCTGGTGATGACACGTACAATTGGTGTAAGGTAACCGATAACAGGCCGCTGAGGCTCAGGCTCCGGCTGCCCTGCAATTCACAGGTGACGATCCTTGAACGATATGGCTAAAAATCTGGTTTTATGGCTGATAATTGCAGCCGTTCTGCTGATGGTGTTCCAGAACTTCACTCCGACGACCACCGGTCAGCAGGTCAATTACACCCAATTCGTCCAGATGGTGGAGCAGGGCCAGGTGCGCCAGGTGACCATTGACGGGCTTAATATTCAGGGTCAGCGCAGCGACGGCTCCCGGTTCGAGACGGTGCGCCCGCCGATTCCGGATAACCGCCTGATGGATGACCTGTTCAGCAACAATGTTGAGATCATTGGCAAGGAGCCGGAGCGTCAGAGCCTCTGGACCCAGTTGCTGGTTGCGGCATTCCCCATACTGATCATCATCGCGCTGTTCGTGTTCTTTATGCGGCAGATGCAGGGCGGCGGGGGCGGCAAAGGTCCCATGTCGT
>CAYMQO010000480.1:0-1866 GCA_964392405.1 uncultured Marinobacter sp. | reverse complement strand
ATCAGCTTGATTGCCTCCATGGCCTGAGTGGCACCAATGATCCCCACCAGCGGACCAATCACACCAGCCTCCGAACAGGTCAGGTTTTCATTGCCCTGCTCCGGGTAGAGGCAGTGGTAACAAGGGCTGGACTCATCCCGGGCATCAAACACCGACACCTGCCCCTCACCTCGGATGGCAGCGCCCGACACCAGCGGGATCTTCGCCTTCACACACGCCCGGTTCAGGGCAAAGCGGGTTTCGAAATTGTCCGTACAGTCCAGCGCCAGATCCACTCCTGCAGCGATTTCTGCCAGCAACTGATCATCGAGACGCTCCACCCGGGGCAGAACCGAGATCTCCGGGTTGGTGCTCCGCAGCCGCTTCGCCAGGGTTTCGGCCTTCGCCAGACCGAGATCTTCCTGCGTAAACGCAATCTGGCGCTGGAGATTGGGTAACTCGACCTCATCATCGTCCGCCAGCACCAGTGTGCCGACTCCGGCAGAACCCAGATAAAGCGCTGCCGGACAGCCCAGGCCACCGCTTCCGAGTATCAGTACACGGGCCTGTTTGAGCGCCAGCTGGCCTTCGATACCGAAGTTTGGCAGCAGCAACTGACGGCTGTAGCGGAGGAGTTCCTTGTCGTTCAGCATGTAGAGAGGTCTCTGCCCAGAAGAAAGTTTATTCCCAGCGCCCCAGCGTCAGCCGTTCGTTGCCACCGTAGTCGTTCCGGGTCTCGATCGAGCGGTAGCCAGCGCACTGGAACAGTGACCTGACGGCGTTTCCCTGATTGTAGCCATGTTCCAGCATCAGCCAGCCACCCGGGTTGAGCCACGCGGGGCTTTTTTCGATCAGGTACCGGATGGCATCCAGGCCGTCTGCGCCGGAGACCAGAGCAGTTGCCGGCTCATGGCGAACGTCCCCCTGGGACAGATGGACATCACCGTCTTCAATATACGGAGGATTGGACACGACCAGATCGAAGCCCTGGGGCCCCAGCTGATCAAACCAGTCACTTTGCGTAACGGTGAGTGGAAGCTGGCAGCGATCTGCGTTGCGTCGGGCCAGGTCGACAGCAGCCGGGACCACATCCGTTGCCTGAACCTGCCATTGCGGCCGCTCACTGAGTAGCGCCAGGGCAATGGCACCGGTGCCGGTGCCCAGGTCAACCACCTTCGCCTGCTCCGGCAGAGGCAGCGATAGCGCCGCCTCGACCAGGCACTCGGTATCCGGGCGGGGAATCAGCGTGTCAGGGGTGACTTCGAGCTCCAGCGTCCAGAAGCCCTGATGACCGAGGATATGGGCAATGGGTTCGCCGTGGATCCGCCGCTCCACAAGGCTGAAAAAGCGGCTTGTCTGCAAGCCGGTCAATTCGGTCTCAGGAAAAGCCCGAAAGCGGGTACGGGACCAACCGGTGACTTCAGCCAGCAACAGTTCAGCGTCAGTACGGGGCGATTCCCCGGCGATGCGCTCGCTGGCCAGGGCCAGCACCTGTTCGCAGGTCAGTCCCGGCTCACTCATCCGCAAGGCTGGCCAGAAGGTCGGCCTGGTGTTCCTGTTGCAGCGGAGTGATGACCGGGCCCAGGTCGCCAGCCATGACTTCATCCAGCTTGTACAGGGTCAGGTTGATGCGGTGATCGGTCACCCGGCCCTGGGGGAAGTTGTAGGTGCGGATACGTTCGGAACGGTCGCCGCTGCCCACCAGGCTCTTGCGCGCGGCGGCCTGGGTCTGGGCTGCTTTTTCGGCTTCCATGTTCTTGAGCCGGGATTGCAGAAAACTCATGGCCCGCGCCCGGTTCTTGTGCTGGGAGCGCTCTTCCTGACATTCCACAACGATGCCGGTGGGAAGGTGGGTAATACGGATGGCCGAGTCGGTCTTGTTGACGT
>CAYMQO010000479.1:0-1873 GCA_964392405.1 uncultured Marinobacter sp. | reverse complement strand
CAGCATCGAACTGCGCACTGACCCGGCGCGCCGCTTCTCTACCTGGTACCAGGAGCAGCTCAAGCTGCTGCGGGATAACCTCCGTGACGCCCGGGGCCGGTTGTCATCCTTTCAGCGTGATCATGGCATCGTCGGCCTGAACGAACAGCTCGACCTGGAGAACGCCCGTCTGGCGGAGCTGTCGTCACGGCTGGTCGATGCCCAGGACCAGAGCACTCAGGACCAGTTGCGTCAGGGCTCGGGGAACGACGCTGTGGTGATGCCTGATAACCCCGCGATCCAGAGTCTCCGTGGTCAACTGGCCGAGGCCGAGGCGGAGCTTAACGACATGTCCAACCGCTATGGCGCACGGCATCCGGATTATCGCCGGCAGGCGGCCCGGGTTCAGTCCCTGAAGGAAAGTCTGTTGACCGAGCAGCGTATCGCCGCACAGGGCATCGAATCCATCGCGACGGTATCCAGAAGCCGTCTCGAAGAGCTGCAGCAGTCCTTTGACCAGCAGAAAGAGCGTGTGCTGGCCCTGAAAGAACAGCGGGACGAACTGGATCTGCTTCAGCAGGAAGTCCAGATGGCTCAGGAGGCCTACAACGCCGCTTCGGGACGGGCCCAGGCCAACACGCTGGAAAGCCGGCTGGCAGAGACTAACGTTACCGTACTGAACGAGGCCGTGCCGCCCGGCATGCCGTCTTCTCCCAACATCAAGCTGAACCTGGTGATTGCTACTGCCCTTGGGCTGTTGCTCGGTGTTGCACTGTCACTGCTGCTCGAACTGGCCAACCGTCGTGTCAGGAGCCGTTCGGATATCGAGGAAACCCTGGGCCTGCCGGTGCTTGCTTACCTGCCGGACACGCCGGGGGCATACCGTCAACGTGAGGCCCGGACTGTATGAGTGAAGTAGCGCTCCCCCTGTTTCGTGACAACACCCATATTCCGGATCAGACCGACCTGATGGGACGGCTGATGGTCCAGAAGGGCCTGATACACAGCGACGACCTGGACCGGATCCTGATCCTGCAGAAGCAGAAAGGTATCCGCTTCGGAGAGGCCGCCCAGTCGCTGGGGCTGGTGACCGCAGAAGACGTAAAAGCCGTGCTGGCAGAGCAGTTCGCCTATCCCGTGGTAGCCCGGCCGGCGAGCGAGGTCAGCCTGCACCCGCGGCTGATTGCCGCCTATCAGCCGGCCCATCCGCGGGTAGAGGCGTTGCGCAGCCTGCGCAGTGAGTTGATGTTGCGCTATTTCAACCAGCCCGACAACAAGATGCTGGCCATCGTGGGGGTCGACAGCGAGGCCGGCATTCGTGACATGGCCACCAACCTGGCGGTTGTGATTGCACAAACTGGCGCCAGAACCTTGCTGATTGATGGCAACCTGCGAGATCCATGTCTCCACGAATGGTTTGGTCTGCCCAATCTGCGGGGGCTTTCGGATGCGCTTGCCGGCCGGTCTTCGGTTATACCGCGCCATTGTCCGCCGCTGGATACGCTGTGGTTGCTGAATGGCGGCACAGTCGCTCCAAACCCGCAGGAGCTGCTGGCCCATAAGCGCTACCAGAACCTGATGACGCAATTGGTGGCCAAGTTCGATGCGGTCATCATCAATACGCCGGTGCTGGGCGACAATCTTGACGCCCAGCTGGTGGCTGCGCGCTCCGGAGCGGCGTTGATGGTGGCGCGAGAGAATCATACGCCCTTACGAAGCCTGGACAAGGCGAGTCATCGGCTAAGGGAACTGGGAGTGGCGGTTACCGGCGTCGCGCTTTCTCACTGACAGGCCCGGCCCGGTATCCCGGATGATATCGGCGGTTGTTCATGGCGTGCACTTGCAGCACCCGAGGCGGAAAGGATCATGCCAGTAGAAACTCCGGCCCAGCACC
>CAYMQO010000478.1:0-1890 GCA_964392405.1 uncultured Marinobacter sp. | reverse complement strand
TTGAAACCGCGTATCTGCTGAAAAAGGCCGGGCCCTGGGGCCAGCACTTTCCAGAGCCGCTGTTTGATGACGAGTTCCGGGTGATCAGCCAGCGTATTGTTGGCGAGAACCACCTGAAACTGGTGCTGCAGCCGATGGCAGGCAATGCCGTGGTAGACGGCATTGCGTTCAATACCGGTCCCGAGGTGCCGGACCTGACCCGCTGCGGCGCCAGGGTAGTGTACAAGCCCGATGCCAATACCTTCCGCGGCCGTACGTCCCTTCAGTTACTGATCGAGTACCTGGAGCCCTGTCACTGACGGGCAGGGCTCCAGCCTGTCGCGCTAGCGATTCTTCGGAATCACCCGCTCACGGACAAACACAATCAGGATGGCTGCCAGGGTCAGCACCGGCCAGGATCCGGTCTGCATGAAGGGCGTACTGCCCCTGACCGTGTGCAGTTCACCGGTGAGTACCAGGCGCTCGAACTGGGGAATGGAACCGGTGACCTGACCCTTTTCGTCAATGATCGCGGTGACCCCGTTATTGGTGCCCCGGAGCATGTAGCGACCGGTTTCCAGAGCCCGCATCCGGGCCATTTGCAGGTGCTGGTGGGGGCCGATGGAGTCGCCGAACCAGCCATCGTTACTGATGGTCACCAGCACATTCCCCAGCCCCGCCGTGGCAGCGACGAAATCCGGATAGGCCACCTCGTAGCACACCGCTGGCATGAGCTGCGCGTTGCCGGCCACCAGCGGACGCTGGTGGCTGGGCCCCGGGCTGAAGCTGGACATGGGCAGATCGAAAAAGCCGATAATGCCCCGCAGCCATTGCTCCAGCGGTACATACTCCCCAAAAGGTACCAGTTTCTGCTTGTGGTAAACGCCATCGCCATGTTCGCCGATGGCCATCATCGAATTATGGAAGGTGAAGCGCTCGCGGTCGCCGCTGTAGGTGAGCCAGGGAATCCCGCTGAGTAAAACGCTGTCGTCCCCCAGCTTTGACAGGATATGGTCGATGATGGGGCCGGCCTCATCCTGGGTAACCGGGATGGCGGTCTCTGGCCACAGAATAATATCCTGGTCCCAGTAATTCTCAGTCAGTCCCAGGTAGATGATCAGCTGGTCCCGCAGGAACTCCGGGTCCCACTTGATCTGCTGGGGGATGTTGCCCTGCATGGCGGCAAAGGTGAGCGGGTCTTTATCGAGCTCAGTCCAGTGGATCCGGTTCAGTAGGGGGCCGGCCAGCCAGACAGTCAGGGTGCTGACGGCCAGTATCACGGCCGGAATCCGTCGCCGGTGGCGAGCCAGAGCGTAGAGCCCATAGAGCGCTACACCAGTGCCGGTAACGATCAGGGTGACCCCGTGCACGCCGAGCAGCGGTGCCCATCCGGCCAGCGCTCCGTCCACATGCCCTGTGCCGAGATATAGCCACGGAAAGCCGGTCAGGAACCAGCCGCGCATCCAGTCAGTGATCACCCAGACGGCGGGAAACAGGATCAGCCGCCGCACCGGGCTGTCCTTGGCCAGCTTGCCCCAGCACCAGAATGCGATGCCGTGCACCAGGCCGAGTCCGGCAACAAACAGCGCCATTAAGGCGATGGCCAGCGGGATAGAGGTGTTTCCATGCTCGCTGATGCTGATATAGATCCAGGTAACCCCGGACGCAAACAGACCTACGCCGGTGAGCCAGCCGGACAGAAAGAGCTGTCGGGCAGACTGAAACAGGGTTACGGACACAATAAGGGCAATGGAGACGGGGCCCAGCCACCACCATTCCCAAGGGGACAGGGTCAGGGTCTGCAGCGCACCTGCCGCCAGCAGGACCAGCGCGCCGAGCCAGCGGGGCGCGCGGGTCAGTGGGTTAGTCAACATCGTTGCGGGTCACCTGCAGTAGCCGGATCACCCGGTT
>CAYMQO010000477.1:0-1900 GCA_964392405.1 uncultured Marinobacter sp. | reverse complement strand
AACGTTGGCTGCCCCAGCGACCGGGTGCAGAACAACCTGATCGGTGCCTGCCTGATGGCTCATCCGGAGCGGGTTGCGGAAGGGGTGCGGGCCATGATGGCCGCCACTTCGTTGCCGGTAACCGTGAAACACCGGATCGGCATCAACGGACGTGAATCCTGGCAGGACCTTTGTCACTTTATTGATACCGTGGCTGCGGCCGGGTGCCGGACGTTTATCGTACATGCCCGGATCGCCATTCTTGAGGGCCTCAGCCCCAAGGAAAATCGCGAGGTTCCGCCGTTAAAATACTCCTGGGTGTATGACCTGAAAGCCCGTTATCCGAAGCTGGAAATCATCATCAACGGCGGCATCAAGACTCTGCAGGAATGTCATCAGCATCTGGAACACCTGGATGGGGTAATGGTCGGGCGTGAGGCCTACCAGAACCCCTGGCTGCTCGCCAGCGTCGACTCCGAACTGTTCGGAGAGGCCGCGCCGGTCGTCAGTCGGCAGCAGGCGCTTCAGGCCATGGTGCCGTTTATCGAGGAGGAGCTGTCTCAGGGTGTCTACCTGAACCACATTACACGGCACATCCTGGGGCTGTTCCATGGTCAGCCCGGCGGTCGTCAGTTCCGCCGTCATCTCAGCGAGAATGCCCATCGTCCCGGCAGTGGTATCGAAGTCGTACTGGACGCCCTGGACAAGGTCAGCAACGCTGAACCCGCCTGACTGATAGATGACCAGCTGGTAAGCCGCTTCCACCTTGTTCCGACTCTGCCAGCCGGTTATCGTAAGGCCATACCATTTTCACGACACGATGATCTGTACAAGTACCGCAACCGGAAGCAGTCCAACGAACAGCAGGGACAGGAGAACCTATTCATGACCAGCAAGCTCGAACAACTCAAGGCAATGACCACCGTGGTGGCCGACACCGGCGACCTGGATGCCATTGCCCAATGGCGGCCTGAAGATGCCACCACCAACCCGTCGCTGCTGCTCAAGGCTGCTGGCTCAGAGGCCTATCGGCCCATGCTCGACGAGGCCGTTGCTTTTGCCGCCCGCCAGGGTGGTTCTGATAGTGAGCAGCTGGGCTGGGCCACCGATAAGTTGGCGGTGCTGGCTGGCCGGCAGATTCTGGAGCGCATTCCCGGCCTGGTCTCCACCGAAGTGGATGCCCGCCTGTCCTTTGACACAGAGGCCACGGTGGCCAAGGCTCGTCGCCTGGTCGAGCTGTATGACAGCCAGGGCGTTGATACTAACCGAGTGCTGATCAAAATCGCCTCCACCTGGGAGGGCATTCGTGCCGCCGAACAACTTGAAAAGGAAGGGATTCGCTGTAATCTGACCCTGCTGTTCTCCTTTATCCAGGCCGCGGCCTGTGCCGACGCCGGGGTTTATCTGATTTCGCCCTTCGTCGGCCGCATTCTGGACTGGCACCTGGCCAACAGCGACCGTAAGAGCTTCGCCCCGGAAAAAGACCCTGGCGTCCAGTCCGTCAGCCGCATCTACAACTTCTACAAGGCCAACGGCTATAAAACCGTGGTTATGGGTGCCAGCTTTCGCAATATCGGCGAGATCGAGCAGCTGGCGGGTTGTGATCGCCTTACCATCAGCCCGGACCTGCTGCAGGCTCTCAAGGAAGACAGCGGCCCGCTGCCCCGTCAGCTATCGGCGGAGACGGCCCGCAGCTCAGACCGTCCCCGGGGAATCGACGAGGGCCTGTTCCGGTGGGAATCCAACGAGGACGCCATGGCGACAGAGAAGCTCGCGGAGGGTATCCGCCGTTTCGCCGCCGACCAGGTCGCACTGGAACAGAAAGTGGGCCAGCTGGCCCGGGCCGCCTGACAGGAGAAGCCACCGCCCATGATCCATCAGCTCCGCCAATGGCTGTTCCCGGATAAAGACGAGTCCGGCA
>CAYMQO010000476.1:0-1902 GCA_964392405.1 uncultured Marinobacter sp. | reverse complement strand
GGCGATCTGAGCCTGATCATGGATACCTTCAGCATGCTCCACGAGCACAGCGTGGACTACACCCGCTTCTTCCGGGGCCTGTCTACCCTGCCCTCCCGGGGAACGGCGCCGGTGCGGGATCTGTTTATCGACCGCAGCGTGGCCGATGACTGGCTGGAACGCTATGAAAAACGACTGGAGAGCGAATCACGGCCGTCTGGGGAACGGGAACAGGCCATGTGCCGGGTCAACCCGAAATACATACTGCGGAACTACCTTGCCCAGCAGGTGATTGAAGCGGCGCAGGGAGGGAATTACGCGCCGCTGGATGAGTTGCTGTCGGTGTTGAAGCAGCCCTTTGA
Organism: uncultured Marinobacter sp.; assembly: GCA_964392405.1. Taxonomy (GTDB): domain Bacteria; phylum Pseudomonadota; class Gammaproteobacteria; order Pseudomonadales; family Oleiphilaceae; genus Marinobacter. The sequence goes on along the minus strand of CAYMQO010000476.1, from coordinate 1,561 downwards.
CGAGCAGCCGGCGTACGAGCGCTATGCGCAGGTACCGCCGGACTGGGGGCGGCGTATGAGCATCAGTTGTTCGTCCTGAACGGGTCACTACGAACACTGTTCTGGCCACGGAATCCACGGGAGGACACGGAAAAAAAGGATGCTTTTCTGTCGCTTCTCCGGATTCCGTGGCCAGCGATCAGACTGCCCTGGCGGCGATGATCTTGCCTTGCCACTCCACCGGGCCGGTCTGGTGTACCGAGGTGCCCCGTGAGTCCACCGCGACGGTGACCGGCATATCTTCTACTTCGAACTCGTAGACGGCTTCCATACCCAGTTCCGGGAAGGCCACCACTTCGGCCTTCTTGATGGCCTTGGATACCAGATACGCGGAACCACCCACGGCCATCAGGTAGACGGCGCCGAATTCACGGATGGCGTCGATCGCCACCTGGCCCCGTTCTGCCTTGCCGATCATGCCGGTCAGCCCGGTTTTCGACAGCATGGTGTGGGTAAACTTGTCCATGCGTGTAGCGGTGGTGGGGCCTGCGGGACCAACCACTTCTTCCCCGACCGGATCCACCGGACCCACGTAGTAGATAAAGCGGCCTTTCAGATCCACCGGCAGTTCTTCACCGCGCTCAATCATATCCACCATCTTCTTATGGGCGGCATCGCGACCGGTGAGCATTTTGCCAGACAGCAGTACGGTTTCACCGGGTTGCCATTCCTGGACTTCTTCCGGCGTCACCGTGTCCAGGTTGACCCGGCGTACATTCTCACCCACTTCCCAGGTGATCTCCGGCCAGTCATCCAGGCTCGGCGGCGTCTGCAGTGACGGGCCGGTGCCATCCAGCACAAAATGGGCGTGACGGGTAGCGGCACAGTTTGGAATGATGGCGACCGGTTTGTTGGCGGCGTGGGTGGGATAGTCCTTCACCTTCACGTCCAGCACGGTGGTCAGTCCGCCCAGACCCTGGGCGCCGATGCCCAGGTCGTTCACTTTCTCGAACAGTTCCAGGCGCAGCTCCTCTGCGCGGCTGGAAGCGCCGCGGGCTTTCAGGTCGTGGATATCGATGGGTTCCAGCAGCGATTCCTTGGCCAGTTCCATCGCCTTTTCAGCAGTACCGCCAATGCCAATGCCCAGCATGCCGGGCGGGCACCAGCCAGCGCCCATCTCGGGGACCACTTTCAGCACCCAGTCGACCACAGAGTCGGACGGGTTGAGCATGGCGAACTTGGCCTTGGCCTCGGAGCCGCCACCCTTGGCGGCTACGTGCACTTCTACGGTATTACCCGGCACCATCTTGTAGTGGATGATGGCAGGCGTATTGTCTTTGGTGTTCTCCCGTTTGCCGTCCGGATCAGCCAGCACCGAAGCCCGCAGTACGTTGTCAGGATGGGTATAGGCCCGGCGCACGCCTTCGTTGATGACGTCGTCCAGGGGCTGGTCGCACTCGAACCGCACATCCATGCCGATGTTCACAAACACCGTCACGATGCCCGTGTCCTGACAGATCGGGCGGTGCCCCTGGGCACACATGCGGGAGTTGATGAGGATCTGCGCCATGGCATCCTTCGC
>CAYMQO010000475.1:0-1909 GCA_964392405.1 uncultured Marinobacter sp. | reverse complement strand
AGAGGCGGTCAATCTGATCAGGCGGTTCGAGCGCTATGCGCTGGACCGGGCTGAACAACCTGGGGAGTAAGGTGGTCGCCGTTGATGCTCCCAAGACTGCCCGTCATCATTCTCATCGTAACGCTGCCAGCGTTCACTAACGCCCAGGTGTACAAATGGACCGACGAAAACGGCGCGGTCCATTACGGCGACGAGCGTCCGAACGTGTCTCACCAGCAGTTTCAGTTTAAAGGCTATTCCGAAATTCAGATGCAGGACAATATTCGCGCCCGTGAGGCGATTGCGGGACAGCAGCGAAGACCATCCAGGCCGCCGGCCCGTCAAAACGCGGCGGGGGAGCATTATCAGGACCTCGCCGAACACCAAGAGGCGCAGCGTAAACGGGCGATGTGCCAAAGCTACCGGGAGCGCATCAAGTGGATCGACAGCCGGCTCCGGGCGGGGGGTTATTCCGTAGGGCTGGGTAACCGGTTACGGGCCGAGCGCCGCGAGCTGCACGGGAAGCTGGCCTGGGAGTGTATTCGAGGTTGAGAATGCCGATTAGTAGTCCATTGTCGACAGCGCAAATGTAGCAAGACCGGCCTAGAGCAACTGGTGTCGACTTATGCAGCGGCCCTTTTAAATATGACGCGTTAGATTGCATGGGTTGAGCGACCTGTGGCCGACTATTCTAATGAATGTTGCTGGTCCGTTGTCTGGTGATCAGCTTTCTTCAGGAGGAAGGGGGCCACCCATGAAATCGATACGAATTCTCACGAATGTTGCCATTCTGTACTTATTGAGCTCTACCTCAGCGTTAGCCACGTTGGTCACGTTTGATGACCTGCCTGCGCTCTATAAGCTGAGTCCGCCCTGGTCTCATCAGCATGATTCCAGTACCGATGAAGTGTGGGTTAACCGTCCGTTGACGGATCACTACCTTCACCTTGGCCTGTCGTTTGGTGAAGGCGACCTTAACGAAATTGCTTTTGAGCAGAGCAGTGACTCCGGTGCCGCCCTGACCACCTATGACGAGGTTGTGGTTTCTGGTCCCAATGCAGTGTCCAGCCAGTATTCCCACGATGGATTAAGGTTCTCTTTTGTTGAGGGCAGCCAGCCAGAGTACCTGAGCTTGTTCGTTTCAGCGCCCGCGGGGGCCATGACAGTGCTTGTTCAAGAGGTCGGCGGTACCACTCAGGAATTGCGCCTGGGCTGGACTATTGAAGATGGTGAATTCCGATACACGGAGACGCCGATGAAGGAGCGAGTCGAGTTTTTCAGCTCGGGGATCGAGTCGGTCTGGCTGTCGAATTTCTTCGGCCACCGCAGCACACCCGTTTTTATGGATGATCTGTATTTTGGTCCAGTGCCGGTACCGGAGCCGGCATCGTTACCAATGCTGACTCTGGGGCTCGTTGGCCTTTTCTCCTTGCGCCGTATCCGGCGTGGATCAGGAAGGGTGGATGCGTAATTTAATGATGGTGGGCCCAGCTGGACTCGAACCAGCGACCAAGGGATTATGAGTCCCCTGCTCTAACCAACTGAGCTATAGGCCCTTTTGACGTTTTGTACTGCAGAAACAAAAAAGCGGGCGCCATTATACCGCTGGGGGATGGCGCCCGCTACTGTGGGGTTGGGTTTATCCGTTGCCCTGGTCGTCGATAAAGCCGCGCAGGTGGTCAGACCGTGAAGGATGACGCAGTTTGCGCAGGGCCTTGGCTTCGATCTGCCGGATCCGCTCCCGGGTGACGTCGAACTGCTTGCCGACTTCTTCCAGGGTGTGATCGGTATTCATCTCGATACCGAAACGCATCCGCAGCACCTTGGACTCCCGGGCAGTGAGGCCAGCCAGGACCGAGCGGGTCGCTTCCCGCAGGCCTTCGGCGGTGGCCGAGTCGACCGGGGAGAGGGCCTGTACGTCCTCGATGAA
>CAYMQO010000474.1:0-1916 GCA_964392405.1 uncultured Marinobacter sp. | reverse complement strand
ATCAGTGTCAAAAGCCGGTTCTCGACCCGGACGATCAGCTTCGGGATGCGCTGAAACTCAAGGACGCGAGGGTCATCCGCTGCGCTGGCATCACGCTCAGTGTCTCCGGAACCAGTGAGAATAAGCTGAAGGTGACTTACCACAGCGAAGACGGTGAGGAACTCAGCGAGGCCTTTGATTTTACCAACGGACCGCAGAGGGTCGTGTTCAACAATCTGTTCGGCCGGCGTCTCGCAGGTGGCCAGGCACCGAGGCGGTTTAACACTGTGACTGAGGTGTTTGACGCGCAGGACGCCCTGCCTGCGCCGGATTTCGTGGTGGCCCGGAAGCGAAAACAGTACTGGCAGGTGCAGGAACGGATCTTTGATTATGAGGGTCGCTTTCGCAAGGCGAACGAAGCCTAGCAGCCTATGAGAACAGACCTCAGGCACAGGGACGGATACGATGCAGGGCACCAGCCCAACGTCTCGACGCGGCCTTTGCCATTGGACAGGGGATGAAGTTCGCGCCACAGTCAGTCAACAGAAGACATACCCCCGTGCGGAATGACTCTTATGCTCAAAGCTGTACGCGACAGGCTGCTCTTGTCCGATCCCTGCCTCGCCCGCCTGATCTTCGCCAGCCGGTCAGTGCTGGGGCTGATCGCCGTTGCCCTTGTTGTCTGGGCGCTGGCGGGCAGCTTTGAGCAGGATTTGTCCGGGGTAATGCTTGGCGTGGTGTCGGCTCAGTTCACGCTCCTGCTGGCGCGCCAGCCCGAACGAAAGCTCCGGATCCACTCAGTGTTGATTATGATTCCCGGCTACTGGCTGGGGCTGATGCTGATCCATGGTCTTGCGGACCAGCCGGCGTACCAGGTTGTTGTTCTGCCGCTGATGATCGGCCTTGGTTTCTGGTTGCAGAATGGCCGCTCCCGGTTCGCAACCCTGATCATGGCAGCAGCATGGATCTTTCTGTTTACGGTCTACTTTCAGGCCCAGGGGAGATCGCTGCTCTGGCATCTGGTGGCGGTCAGCGTTTCCGTTCCGGTAATGATGGTCGTGCGTTTCTGGATCTGGTCGGAGGACCGCCCTGTTTCCCGATTCCTGACCTTGCGTAGTCACCAACTGATTCTGATCCGTGCGGCCGAAAAGGCCGGTGGCCAGAAACATCAGGCGGATGTGCTCGGCGAACTGCACAAGGCCATGGTGCCGGTCATGCGTGGCCTCGCGTCCCATCCGGATATTGATCAGGCGCGGCGCGACGCCCTGCTGGATCAGCGCCGCGCGGTCGAGGTTGAACTCCTGCGGGATCCGGCCCGGGGCCCGGAAATCGCCCAGGTCCTTGCGGATAACCCGGAAGCCGACAGTACGGAAGTGTCACCACGGTTAGCGGCATTGAAAAATATTCCAAAGCCGCTGCAGGACGACTCAGCGCCCCGGGTCGACGCGTCGCAACCAACCTCAGCAGTTGTGTCCTCCCGGCGCTCGCTTCAGGTTCTGGTGGCGGTACTGCCGGCAGCACTGGCCGGCTTCCTGATCTCGGATGAACGCTGGCCCTGGGCGGTACTGGTGGCCATGTTCATGTTTTTTGGCACGGAAAGCTCGGGGCGGATGTTAAGCAAGGGCGTGCATAACGTGATCGGCGTAGTCCTTGGGGTGGCACTTGCGATCGCGTTAAGCCATCTGTTGCCGCAAGTGTTCTGGTTTGACCTTGTTGCGATTATCGTCCTGGCGTTTTTTGCCTACTATCTGATTCCCGTCAACTACGCGGCCGGAATGACCGCAGTGACGGCACTGATCGGGCAGGCGCTGGCCCTGGGTGGTGGCGACATTGCCGTGCAGCTTCAGCTTCGGGCAACGGAAGTACTGGCAGGTGCTGCATGCGGGCTGTTTGCGGGGCTCTGCATTATGCCGGAGCGTGCCAGCGACAACGTCAGG
>CAYMQO010000473.1:0-1918 GCA_964392405.1 uncultured Marinobacter sp. | reverse complement strand
CCCGTACCAAAAATATCCTGCCGATAACGACCGCTCTGCATCAGCTCCTGTAGCCATTGAGAGGCGTTTTCCCGCGACCGGTTACCGCAGGTTTCAGCGATCCGGATCAGGCAATCCCGCACGGCGGGGGCCATTCGGCTGCCGTCGCCGCAGACGTAGACCGGCGCCCCTTGCTCAAGCAGTCTCCAGACTTCTTGCCGCTGTGACCATAAGGCGTCCTGCACATAACGATGAGGGAAATCCTTTAATGCCGACCAGGCTGGGTGAAGCGTGACAAGGCCCTGCTGCTGCCATTGCTCCATGTCGTCGCCATGGAGGTAATCATGCTGAGGGTGACGGCACCCGAGGAACAAGTGGCTCGGGGCGACCTGCTGGCCGTGGTGGCGCTGCTGGCTTCGTTCCTCGATAAACGCCCGGAAGGGCGCTACCCCGGTACCGGCTGCGATGAGAATCATGGCTTGTTGCGGATCAGCCGCAGGTACAAAGGATGGCTCTGGGGTACGGACTTCCGCCAGAATCTGGTCCCCCGGCTGCAGGTTTCTCAGCAGGCTGGTGGCCACGCCCCGGTATTCGCCGCGACCGGACCAGGCCGGGGCTGATACGGCTCCTGCGGTCAGGCGAATCTGCTGCGGATGGGCCAGGGCGCTGGAGGAGATGGAGTAGAGTCGGGGGCGCAATGGCGGACACAGGGCGACAAATACTTCCACTGGCAGGTTCACGGCCGGATACTGCTCCAACAGGTCAAGCACGGACAGGCGCCGGTCGTGCACTTCATGGTGATAGCGATCCGTGTCAGCCGCCAGCCCAGTCAGGGCGTTCCGCGTGTGAGGGCAAGGGCTATGGGCAGCAAGCACTCTCAAGTGGCGCCGGCTGGCGGGTTCCTGCAACTCAAGGTACTGCTCAAGGAGCTGGCCGACACTCAGGGTGGTATTCACCGGCAGGTGCGCCGGGCAGTGTTGTTGGTTGGTCTGTATCAGGTCAGAGGTTGAGATGCCCAGGCGCTGGCAGGCCCGCTCGGTCAGCGCCGGTTGATTGGTGGGGTAGATCGCCAGATGGTCACCGGTCTGGTAAGTCATGCCCTCCGGCAGGGCCAGTAAAATATCCCGGGTGGAAGCCCGGGGTGAGCCGGTGAAGTCCTGGAGCAGGCCGGCATCCCGGACCAGTTCCTGATTGTGAACCACGGTCAGCCATTGTGCCTGAGCCGGCAGCACTTGCGCCCGTGTGCGCCGGTCGTCCACCAGGGTGACCGGCCGTGGAATACTCAGGGGGTCGCCTTCTGAGGCTTCGCCCAGGGTCTGCCAGAACCTGCCCAGCCAGTCCTCCACCGCGCCGTCAAAGTCGCCGTTGCCGTCTGCTGCGCCGCGTTCGAGCAACCGGGTTGCGCCGGTGGTCGCCAGGGCCTCATCCAGTCGCCGCGGAAACGCCTGGTAGTTCACCCACTGGGTGTTACCGCAACCGAGCACCGCAAAGCGCAGGTCCGGGCGCCGGATATGCGTAAGGCCCTGTTTGTCGAGCAGTTCTTCAAAAGCCCGGGCGCTGTCCGGGGCGTAGCCGTTGTAGGTAGCGCTGACAATGACCAGAACGCCCCGCTCCGGTAATTCCTCCACGAGGTCGTCCAGTGGCAGGCTACGGGCATCGAAATCCAGGTCCGCGGCCCGGTTGGCCAGTTCTTCCGCAAGTTCCCGGGCTGTGCCCAGAGCAGAGCCCCAGGCGACAACGAAGGGCTCCCCCTGGCCGCTGACGCCAGGATGCCCCGGTGTCGGGGCTTCATCCGCTGTGGTAACTGCATTGACTACCAGTCGCTCGTGTTCCTTGCGGCGGCGCACCCGCAGGAAGAACTGGTCCGGTTTGAGAGTGAGGGTTTCCTTGATCTTCAACTGGTAGTCGTGGGCATCATACAGAGCAAAGCGCTGCAGGA
>CAYMQO010000472.1:0-1919 GCA_964392405.1 uncultured Marinobacter sp. | reverse complement strand
ACCGAAAACATCGGTGCTCGCCGGTTGCATACAGTGATGGAGCGTCTGCTGGAAACATTGTCCTACGACGCCGGCGACCAGGTAACTGACGGTTTCGAGATCACCGCTGAGTACGTGGATGAGAAACTGGGCGGACTGTCGGAGGACGAAGACCTCAGCCGCTATATCCTGTAACCGCACTGAACCGGGTTCCGGGTGTGCCCATCGGACGGGCGCCCGGGACCGAAGGAATCCGCTATGAATCAACGCCCTTCTGATATCCGCATCCGCAAACAAAGCCGGCTGTTACAATTGGACTACGACGACGGGACCTCATTCGAACTGCCCTTCGAACTGTTACGGGTCTGGTCGCCATCCGCCGAAGTACGCGGCCACGGTCCCGGCGAGGGCACACTACAGACCGGGAAGAAAGATGTGGTCGTGACCGACGCGGAAATGGTCGGCAACTACGCCATAAAGCTCAGTTTCAGCGACGGCCACGATTCGGGCCTGTTCACCTGGAGCTTTCTGCGAGAACTGGGTGAGCAAAAAGAACGTTACTGGCAGCGTTATCTGGAGCGCCTGGAACAGGAAGGCGGCAGCCGCTCAAATGACTCCGGGGCAACGCCGCAAAGCTGGTCACCCTCCTGAGCCTGGCGCAGGGTGTCCGCGCACCGGCCGCAGATACCTGGAGAAGCCCGCCCCCCGCAAAGCGAGATCGACGCAGCTCTTGATGACATGGGGCGAGTCCAGTAGCAGCACGTCTTTCAGCAATTGCGCCGCCCAGTCATGGCTGATGCTCCGAATCACGGATTTAACCTTGGGCAGGCTGGCGGCGTTCATGGATAGTGCATCGTAGCCCATAGCCATCAACAGCAACGCGCCGCCCGGGTCGCCGGCCAGTTCACCGCAGATGCTCACCGGTTTCCCCACCGCATGGGCATCCTGGGCAATACGCACCAACGCCTGCAGCACCGCAGGGTGGTAGGAATGGTAGAGCTGGGCCACCCGCGGGTTATTCCGGTCTACCGCAAGCAGATACTGAGTCAGATCATTAGAGCCCACGGACAGGAAATCCACCCGCTCTGCCAGCTCCCGCACCTGATACACTGCCGCCGGCACTTCAATCATTACCCCTACCCGCGGCATATGAATCTCGTAGCCCTCTTCGCGGACCTCGTGGTACACCCGATAAATCAGATGAAGGGATTCTTCCACTTCGGAAATATTGCTGATCATCGGCAACATGATCTGCAGATTATTCAGGCCTTCGCTGGCCTTGAGCATCGCCCGCACCTGCAACAGGAAAATCTCGGGGTGATCCAGGCTGATGCGGATCCCACGCCACCCCAGGAAAGGGTTTTCCTCGTTGATGGGAAAATAGGTCAGCGACTTGTCACCGCCGATATCCAGGGTGCGCATGGTGACGGGGTTGGGGGCGAAAGCCTCCAGCTGTTCACGGTAATACTCCCGCTGCTCCTGCTCTGACGGAAACCGTTCCTTGATCATAAAAGGCACTTCGGTACGGTACAGGCCGATGCCTTCGGCGCCATGGCTCAGGGACCGGACCACATCGGTCATCAGGCCGGTGTTCACTAACAGGGTGACCCGGTGGCCATCGGTCGTGACGCAGGGCTTGTCCCTGAGCACCTCCAGCCCCCGGAAGAGCTCGTCTTCCTCCTTGCAAATCTCCTGGTAGAAGTTACGCAGCTCGGCGGAGGGCGACGCGAATATCTGCCCCTCGAAGCCATCAACGATCAGGTCCTTACCGTCCAGATGGTTGAACGGGATATCCACCAGCCCCATTACCGTCGGCACCCCCATGGCCCGGGCCAGAATGGCCACGTGGGAGTTGCTGGAGCCGCGCACGGACACCAGGCCCACGAGGCGTCCCCGGGGCACCTCTCCGAGCATGGCCGGGGTCAGTTCCTCACTGACCA
>CAYMQO010000471.1:0-1921 GCA_964392405.1 uncultured Marinobacter sp. | reverse complement strand
TGTGCCTGGGCGGCGTTCCAGAACCCGCATGACAGCACTGCGGGCCCGGATGTTCTGTTCGATTTCAGGCTGACTCGCCTTCAGGGCCTTGCCTACCAGCCGGAACGGCGGCTCAATGTCCTGCGCCTTTACTGGCAAACCCCGCGGAAGTTGCGGCCCACGGGCAAGATCTCTCATAAAACGTTTGACGATCCGGTCTTCAAGAGAATGGAAGCTGATCACCACCAGTCGCCCGCCGGGCTCAAGCAGATCCACGGCCTGCTGCAGGCCCGCCTCAAGATCGTCCAGTTCGCGATTGATAAAAATACGAACCGCCTGAAATGTGCGGGTGGCCGGATGCTTGTGCTTTTCCTTTTTCGGCACCGCCTGGCGCACCAGCTCGGCGAACTGGCGGGTGGTAGTCAGCGGCTCTTCTGCACGCTGGCTGACCACGGCCCGGGCGATACGGCGGGAAAAACGCTCTTCACCGTAACGCCAGACCACATCGGCAATCTCCTGCTCGGGAGCTGCATTAAGCCAGTCTGCTGCGCTCTGGCCGGTGGTCGGATCCATTCTCATGTCCAGCGGACCGTTACTCATGAAGCTGAAGCCGCGCTCGGGGTCGTCCAGTTGTGGGGACGACACGCCCAGATCCAGCAAGATCCCTGATACCGAACCGGTCGCCCAGTCATGGGCCAGTGCGGCATCAGTCATATCCGCGAACGAACCGTGATAAACGACGAAGCGGCCATCCTCGGCCGCCAGGTTTTCTGCGAACTGGACCGCTTCGGGGTCCTTGTCGATACCAAGCAATCTGCCATCGTCGTTGAGATGCCGGAGAATCAGCCGACTGTGTCCCCCACGCCCAAAGGTGCCATCGATGTAGCGCCCGCTGTCACGCACCACCAGCAGCTCAACGGCCTGCTCCAGCAGAACCGAGCGATGCAGCGTCTGCCCGGCGGCCACGGAAGAATTCTCTGGCGGCGTCATAGTGACAAAGCCTCCATCTCCGGTGGCATCTCATCATCGTCGTCCGACTCATCCAGCCACGCGAACCAGCGCTCTTCGCTCCAGAGCTCCAGCTTCTTGCCCTGACCGATCAGCATCAGTTTCTTCTCCAGCCGGGCATAACTGCGCAAGGTGGGGGGGACCAGTACACGGCCTGCAGAATCAAGCTCCAGCGGAGTGGCGTGACCAAGAATCAGCCGCTGCAGGCGCCGGGCCTTGCGGTTCATGTTGGGCAGGGCCAGCACCTGGGTGCGTACGCTCTCGAATACCGGCTCCGGGTACAGCAGCAGGCAGCGCTCTTCGTCCGCGTTGGCAGTCAGAACAATGCGTCCGTTGCATTCGTCCTGCAGTTCTTCACGCACACGGGCAGGAATCGCCAGGCGACCCTTTGCGTCCATGTTAATAGCGTGACTGCCAAGAAAGTTGCTCATTGCTGAAAGCGCTGACCCTGCTTGTTGTGTTTTCTTCCCGGGGGAATGGCGCCGTCAAACTCCACCTGACACCACCCGACAACCACTAAAATCCACCAATTTCCACTTTTCCCCACTCCGGCACACTATAGAAACACGTCAGAAACAATGCAAGCGCCAACAGAGCGCCAGACATTACAAAAGTTTCTTTAGTGACAAGGAGTTAGCGGTACGGAGCGGAAGCCAGAAGGTAAATTGCGAGAAGAATTTCCAGCAAATCAAAAGCCTGCAAAGAGTTTCGGAGAAAATGAACGAAATCTAAGATTTTTTTGGCATAACGATTTCTGTAGTGAAACTACTCACTTCACAGTTCGCGGGCCTGGACCAGGCTATTTCAGGATGATGCAGGAGGGGAAAGAAAAGCGAGCTCGCCGATACGCCGGGTTCTGTCGTGGACAGTCATTCATCTAGTGCCTGTGTCACCACAGGGCTCAAGCAACCTACCCGAGTCCAGCGCGGGCCCC
>CAYMQO010000470.1:0-1926 GCA_964392405.1 uncultured Marinobacter sp. | reverse complement strand
CCCGAACAGGGTCGGGACGATCAACGCCAGTCGCCGGAGGATATAGCTGCCCATGGTAACTAGCGACTCCGGAGACAGGGGTTAGAGAGACAGCGCACCATAGGGTCAGTTGCCATACCACCAGCTGTTGATATCGACCCCGTTTTTGGGGGTCTCCTGGGGCCGTTCCAGGAAGGACCAGTAGGCGATCCGGTCGGTGGAAAGGTGCCACTGGGGCACCACATAGTGGCTGTGCAGCAATACCCGGTCCAGCGCCCGGGTGCGATGCACCAGCTCTTCCCGGTCTGGCGCCTGAATCACCAGGTCGACCAGCGCATCAACCACCGGGTCACTGACACCGGCGTAGTTACGGGAACCCTTGATATCGGCAACGGAAGAGTGCCAGAAGTCCCGCTGTTCATTGCCGGGAGAATCGGATTGGGCGATCACGTGGGTAATAATGTCGAAATCAAAGCTCTGCACCCGCTCCACATACTGGTTGGTGTCCACCAGTCTTACCGTGACCTTCATACCCAGGCGCTCAAGGTTGTTCTTGAAGGGCAGGACGATCCGTTCGAAGTTTTTCTGATGAAGCAGGAACTCAAAAGCCAGTGGTTGCCCGGTCTCGCCATGGACCATGGTACCGTCCTGGATGCGATAGCCGGCTTCCTGCAGCAACGTCAGCGCCTTGCGCAGATTATCCCTGAGGGTCTGGTCGCCGCCGGTGGAGGGCGGCGCGTATGCCTCGGTAAAGACCGCTTTCGGCAGCCGGTCGCGGAACGGTTTCAGGATTTCAAGCTCACGCCCTTCTGGCAGTCCCGATGAAGCCAGCTCACTGTTCTCGAAATAGCTCCCGGTACGGGAGTACTGATCATAGAAGAGGTTGCGGTTGGCCCAGTCGAAATCAAAGGCGTAGGCGATGGCCTGGCGCACCCGGGGGTCTGAAAACTGGCCGCGACGGGTGTTGAAAACGAAGGCCTGCATGCCGGCGGGCCGCTCGTGCTCTATGGCCTCGGTAATGATCTGGCCGGTAGTGAAGCGGTCACCGGTATAGGCGGTGGCCCAGTTCTTGGCGGAGGTTTCGAGCCGGAAATCGTAGTCGCCGGCCTTGAAGGCTTCCAGGGACACGGTTTCATCGGAGAAGTAATCGTACCGCAGACGATCAAAGTTGAAACGGCCCTTGCGCACCGGCAGGTCCTGGGCCCAGTAGTCCTCAACCCGTTCAAACGTGATATAGCGGCCGCCTTCGAAGTCGCCGATACGATAGGGCCCGCTACCCAGCGGCGGGGTCAGTCCTGTACCGCCGAATTCCCGGTCTGCCCAGTAGTGGGCGGGGAGGACCGGCAACTGACCCAGGATCAGCGGTAATTCATGGTTATCCGCATCACCAAAGTCAAAGCGGATCCGGTGCTCGGATTCGATGGTGACATCGGTAACGCCACCGTAGTAGCTGCGATAGAAGGGGTGTCCCTTTTCCATCAATATGTTGAATGAAAACGCAACGTCTTCCGCAGTGATGGCATGGCCATCGTGAAAACGGGCTTCCGGGCGCAGGTTGAAGACGACGTAGCGGCGATCTTCCGGGGTCTCGACGCTTTCCGCGATCAGCCCGTATGCACTGAAGGGTTCGTCATCGGAGCTTACCAGCAGGGTGTCGTAGAGGTAGCTGCTGATGCCGGCAGCCGCGACGCCACGGATAACGAAGGGGTTAAAGTTGTCGTAACCGTTGGCCCGAACGGCGAGACGGAGACGGCCGCCCTTGGGGGCTTCCGGATTGACGTAACTGAAGTGTTCAAAATCAGGGGCGTAGGCAGGTTCGCCATGCATGGCCAGGCCATGCACGGGTTCTACACTGTTCGAATCGGTCTCGGCAGAAGTGGTGCCGATGCCCAGGCTGAGGGTGCCCAGAAGCAGAACGCACGAGGAAACACGAAAAATCCTTGGGCT
>CAYMQO010000469.1:0-1937 GCA_964392405.1 uncultured Marinobacter sp. | reverse complement strand
GGTAGCCGCGGTCAAACTGCAGACCTTCAACCACGTCCAGCTCGTCATCCAGGCCACGGCCGTCCTCAACGGTGATAACGCCTTCCTGACCCACTCTTTCCATGGCGTCAGCAATGATCTTACCGATGGTCTCGTCACCGTTGGCAGAAATGGTACCTACCTGGGCGATGTTCTGGCCGGTGTCGCAGGGACGGGCCATCTCACGAATGGCCTTGACGGCTTCAGCTGTGGCCTTGTCGATGCCACGCTTGAGGTCCATCGGATTCATGCCCGCGGTAACGGCCTTGATGCCCTCGGTCACGATGGCCTGAGCCAGTACGGTAGCGGTAGTGGTACCGTCACCCGCGGTGTCATTGGCCTGGGAAGCAACTTCCTTGACCATCTGCGCGCCCATGTTCTCGAACTTGTCTTTCAGCTCGATTTCCTTGGCCACAGAGACGCCGTCCTTGGTTACGGTCGGTGCTCCAAAGGACTTGTCCAGAACCACGTTACGGCCTTTCGGGCCCAGAGTAACCTTAACGGCGTCCGCCAGGGTGTTGACACCGATCACCAAACGCTTGCGAGCGCTATCGCCGAATTTAACGTCTTTAGCTGCCATAGTTGTCTATTCCTGTTCGTTAAAACCAATCGTCTGAAGTGTTAGGTAAACAATCGGATTGAATGGTCATCCGGATGCTTCAGGCAATCAGCCTTCCAGCACACCGTAGATTTCGCTCTCACTCATGATCAGCAGTTCTTCACCGTCGATCTTGACAGTGTTGCCGGCGTACTGGCCGAAAACCACGGTGTCACCCACCTTGACCGCCAGCGCACGAGTTTCGCCGTTGTCGAGAATCCGGCCGTTACCGACAGCCAGAACCTCGCCCTGGGACGGCTTTTCCTTGGCGTTGCCCGGCAGCACGATGCCACCAGCGGTTTTTTCTTCTTCTTCCTTACGGCGTACGACAACACGGTCGTGAAGCGGACGAATTTTCATTCCAGGTTTCTCCAATGTCAGTCAGTCATTGACAATGTCGTTGCGTTAAAAGCCGAAGCAGATAAGCCTCTGTTTTGCAGATGTTTATCTGCCATCGGCAAACTTGTGTGACCTAAATGGGGGCCACCATCCGGTTTTCAACACCCCCGTGAAAAAAAATTTCATTTTTCCTCAATGCGGCTGTGATCCCGCTCGGTTTCATCCCGATACTCACCTTCAATGGGTTCATCGCCGCCACCCGTACGGCCTCCGAAGGGACCGTGACCGCCAAAAGGATCACCCCCGGCGGAAAAGAAGAACCGGCTGCCCTGGCCCTGCACCACCATACGTTTGGTGATCTGATACATCATCCAGTGGCGCGTACCGGGAATCAGACACAGCAGCCCAATAGCGTCAGTTATAAACCCCGGCACCAGCAGCATCACCCCACCGGCGGCCAGAACCATTCCCTCGGCCACCTCCCTTGCCGGAAGCTCGCCACTGTCCAGGCGCTGTCTGGCCCGGGTCAGCGTCGCCAGCCCCTGGCGCTTCAGTAATGCCACCCCTGCCACCGCCGTTAACAGCACCAGGCCAATGGTCGCAAAAACGCCGATTTCCGATCCCACCTGGATCAGTACGGCCATCTCTGCAATGGGCATGACAATGAACAGAAAAATGAATATCGGCAAAACGCCTCCTGGGGGTCGCCCGTCTGTTGCCGGATTGCCAGGGTGTTCGTCCCTCGGCACACGCCAACCTCCGGCTCACCAGTAGTCCGGAGGTCAGGCTTCCTTTAACATCAGGGCAAATATGGAAACTTCAAGAGCAGGTAATCCCATGGAACTGGAGCTGTCCCGGGAGCAGAAAATCTGGCAGGTGGTTCTGGCCATTCCACCGGGGCGGGTCGCCAGTTACGGGCAGGTGGCCGAAATGGCCGGGCTCGGGCGCCAGGCCCGTTTTGTTGGCAAGGCGCTGGGCCGAT
>CAYMQO010000468.1:0-1946 GCA_964392405.1 uncultured Marinobacter sp. | reverse complement strand
GCGCCTTCTGTTACAAACACTATAGACTGCAGTAACAGAGTCATCCTGCAATCCACAATGAAAGGCGTAGGCAGCCCGGAGCCGGTCACTTCCTCACCCGGAACCGCTCCGACGCGCTGTAATAATCAGGACAGGATTTACCGGAAACATGACTGACGAGTCCCAGAAAGAAAAACTGCGCCAGCATTTTGCTCGCCGGGTCACCAACCAGGCCAGGGTAGTGCTGGACACCTGGCAGAAAATCCGCACCGACCCGGACGCCGGCGCGCTGTTCCGTGGCGACCTTGAAGCGGCGGCGGACAAGCTGGTGCGCTATGCAAGCCGGTTTGAAATTCAGGCCTATGTCGACGCCGGCCACGGAGTGCTGGCGGCCCTCGACGCCTGGCCGGATAACGAAGCCCCCGGCGCTGTCGCAGTGGAAGTGGTTGGTGGCGCGGTTGCCAGCCTGGAACAGAACACCCAGCGGCGGGCCGATCGCCACAGCACCGAGCCCCCCCGAATGTACCGGAAAACGCCGGTGTACATTGCCCTCGCCAGCCACGAACTGGCCATCCGGCTGGTACGCCAGCTGGAATTTTTTGGCTTTCGGGCCGAGGCTTTTTCCCATCCGGAAGAGCTGATGGAAGCCTGTGCCCTTAACAAGCCGGAAACCATCGTGATGGATATCCAGTTTGGGGACGGGGCCGGCCTGTCAACGGTTGAAACACTTCAGGAGCGGCACGATACCCCCGTGCCCATCATTTTTGTCAGCGAGGAAGACGGCAGTATCGAAACCCGGCTGCGGGCATCCCGCTGTGGCGGCGAAGAGTTTTTCTATCCGGCGGTGGACCCGGGCCAGTTGATCGAGAAAATCGAGATCTACACCCATAATCACGCCATTGAGCCGTACCGGGTACTGGTGCTGGACGATTCCCGTGCCCAGGCCAAGTTTATGGAGACGGTACTGAACAAGGCCGGCATGAAGGCCCATATCATTACCGACCCCATGCAGATCATCGTCGCACTGGAGGACTTCAATCCGGAAATCATCATTCTGGACATGTACATGCCGGGTTGTACCGGTATGGAAATCGCCCGGGTGATCCGCCAGCAGGACCGCTTTCACAGCGTTCCTATCATTTACCTGTCGGCGGAAGACGATGTGCAGAAACAGCTGCACGCCATGAGCCTGGGGGGTGATGACTTCCTGACCAAGCCCATCGACCCCAAACATCTGGTGGCCACCATTCACAACCGCGGGCGCCGGGCCCGCTCGCTGCTGGCGCTGATGATTCGCGACAGCCTGACGGGGCTGTTCAACCACACCCATACACTCTATCTGCTGGAGCAGGAAATCCTGCGGGCGCGGCAGAAAGACCAGCTGCTGTGCTTCGCGATGATCGACGTGGACTACTTCAAGAAGGTGAACGACACCTTCGGCCACCCCATCGGCGACCGCATCCTGCGGTCCCTGTCCATGTTTCTCAAGCAGCGGCTGCGGAAAACGGATCATATCGGCCGCCACGGCGGTGAAGAGTTTGCGGTGATCATGCCTGATACCCGGGAAAGCGACGCGCGGGCGGTGCTCAACGATATTCGCGAGCGCTTCGCCGAGCTTACCCAGAGCGCCGGCGACCGGGAATTCCACGTCACCTTCAGCTGCGGCGTCGCCCGCTGGCAGGGTGAGGCCGCATCCGTACTGTGCGAACGCGCCGACCAGGCCCTGTACCGGGCCAAACACAGCGGTCGTAACTGCGTGATCGGCTCTGAAGACCCTACCGCCGCCTGATAGGATAGCCGCTCGTCCAGGGTCCCCGTGGGGCCATTCGGGTCCATAAACCATGGTCTTATGGACCCGACTGCCCTAAATGACGAGAATAGCGGCCCCGTGAGCAGGAACCCCGGATCTGGACCACGAATTCATACAGCCGTTTGTCAAAAAATGTTGAACCAGGGGCCTCCAAAAC
>CAYMQO010000467.1:0-1947 GCA_964392405.1 uncultured Marinobacter sp. | reverse complement strand
ACTCCTGGCATAACGTGGCCCACCCCGGCTTCCGGGATGCGGTCGTGGAGTTCTGTGAACAGGAAGCCGTGGACGTACGACAATACCGGGATGCTGCGCGATCAGCCCTGCCCTTTCGCCGAGAAACGGCTGACTGACAGCCGCAACAGCGCCATTGTCGGCAATCGGGACACGCATCACACTCGCGATCAATACATTGATTTAAAAGACAATGTCCTAACAAAAACGGGCCAAATCCAGCCCGTGCGCCCTAATCTTACAGCGCCGTAAGCTTTTTCCTACACGGGTTGGCGGGAATGTCTGATTTTTCCCCGGCCCGGAATACGTAGAATGGAACTCGTACAAGGAAGTCACCAAGGGAATGCAGGGACTGGCAAGCGTAGGGATAGCGTAGTCATGGAGTAGAGGCTACTGCAGGGAGTGTAGCAGCGAATTCGGCAAGGAGTCGCCCATCGCCGGCCAGGAAGGTCAGCGAGCATGGATGCCCAAGGGAATGTCGTCACGGACGGCGCCCAGGGAATCGGGCAGTGCCGAAGGAACCGGCATCGGGTCTGGTCGCGGACAAGGGGTCACAAGGATTGTGGCTCCAGCCGTGCACCCGCTTTTACCCAGGTCACCACTTCGTTATTTTCCTTCTCGTCCCTTTTCCAGGCAGCCCGGAGCCCATGGCCCGGCGCCTTTAAGTTTCGTTTTACATGGTTGACAGGCATTCAGCGGTGATTTGTCGAGGTTCCGTGGTGAAGCAACGCCGGCCTCGGGGGATGGCTTCGTGCTGGTTTTCATTCATCGAAGCTAGTTACCACTAAGACAGACACAGCGAAAAAACCATGAAACATACCAGAACTCTGATTACTTCACTGATGCTCGCTTTCAGCCTTATTGCCAGCCAGGTCCAGGCTGAAGAGGCCGCTGAGCCTGCCGCCACGGCGCAGGTCATCAACATCAACACCGCCACTGCCGAAGAGCTGGCGGCGCTGGACGGGATCGGTGAAAGCAAGGCACTGGCCATTGTTGCGGACCGGGACACCAACGGACCTTTTGAATCGGGAGACGATCTGACCCGCGTGCGGGGTATTGGTGAAGCTACGGTCACGAAGAACGCTGACCGTATAACAACCCGCTGACTTCCTGCCCCGCCTTTCGGCGGGGCTTTTTTTTCCTGTCACCGCTTTCATTTGCGGTCGCGCTCAAAGTCGTCTGGACATGGCTGCGGGCTGGATCTATGGTGGTCAAAAACCTACCGACATCCGGACAGCAGCATGGCGGACCCGCTGAAGCTTTACCCTTCCCGGCCCGAAAAAGTCTACTTTTACGCCACCTGCCTGGTGGATCTTTTCTACCCGGACGCCGGCCTGGCGGGAATCCGGTTGCTGGAGCAGGAGGGCATAGAAGTTATTTTCCCGGAACAGCAAACCTGCTGCGGGCAACCGGCCTGGACCTCCGGATACCATGATGAAGCCCGGGCCGTGGCCAGGGAGCAACTGGCGCTGTTTCCTGAACCCTGGCCCATCGTTGTCCCCTCCGGGTCCTGCGGTGGCATGATGCGCCGGCATTACCCACAACTGTTCCACAGCACCCCGGATCAGGATCGGGCCAATGCCGTCGCCGGGCGGATCTGGGAACTGACCGATTTCCTGCTCAATGTCTGCCATATCCGCCTGAAGGACATCGGCGAACCTGTCACCCTCGCCATGCACACCTCCTGCTCAGCCCGGCGCGAGCTCGGCCTGGGGGGCACCGGGCCGGAGCTTCTGGCGCAGCTCAACGGAGTAACCGTGGTTGAGCCAGCACGGGCTGAGGAATGCTGTGGGTTCGGCGGCACCTTCGCGGTCCGGCATCCGGAAATTTCGGCAGCCATGACGGCAGACAAACTCCAGGCGCTGACCGAGACCGGAGCGGATGAGTTTGTGACAACAGACTGCGGCTGCCTGATGAACCTCAACGGCT
>CAYMQO010000466.1:0-1949 GCA_964392405.1 uncultured Marinobacter sp. | reverse complement strand
AAAACCAAACCAGAAGGAAGTTCTATGACCAACATAACGAAGAAAACTGCATTTGCCCTGGTTCTGTCACTGGGGCTGGTAGCGGGCTGTAGCACCACCGGTGACCAGCCCGGCGACGACGAAATGTCGGCGGTTGACCAGGATGGCGGTGCGTCTGTCTACGGCAGCGGTGGCGAAGGCGGTATTTCTTCCGACGAGCTGCGCGAGCGTGAGCGTCGTGAAGCCGCGGCCCGGGGTGAGGGTGGTGATGATGCGTCGCTGCGTCGTATCACCACGTTCTACTTTGATTTCGACACTTCAGAAATCAAAATGGAATCCCGCGATGTGCTGGCGGCCCACGCCCGCTACCTGGCCAACAACCCGAACGTGAAAGTTCGTCTTGAAGGTCACACGGACGATCGTGGTACCAAGGAATACAACATGGCTCTGGGTGAGCGTCGTGCCAATTCAGTACAACGCTTCCTGGTCGTCAATGGCGCTGATCGTAGCCAGATCGAGACCGTCAGCTTTGGTGAAGAAAAGCCGACAGCCATGGGTTCCGGTGAAAGCGCCTGGGCCCAGAACCGTCGTGTAGAGCTGATCTTCCGTTAAGACCGGCCATACTGATGGTGTCCCCGGCGAAGTTTAAGGCCGGGGACAGCATCAACCGGATGAAAGGATAGGTGTACCATGAGAAAGCTTCTCGTGGCGGCAGTGGCGCTGGCGGTTTCGTCCAGTGTGCTGGCGCAGTCCACCCCGGCGTACCAGAACAGCCAGTCCGAAGCCCGGCGCCAGTCCGCTGGCAACCAGGGCAATGCGGAGCTGTTCTTCATGATCGAGCGACTTCAGGGCGAAGTGCGCAGTCTGCGCGGCGAACTGGAAGAGCAGCGAAACCAGCTGGACCGCCTGACGCGGCAGTCCCGCGAGCGTTACATTGACCTGGACCAGCGCCTGATGGAGCTGTCGGAGAGCCGGGATCAGCCGGCGGCCAGCTCAGGTGGCAGCGCCAGTCGCAACACAGCATCCGCCAGCTCAAACCGGTCAAGCCGGCCGCAGACGGTGAGCCGCGAGTACCGTGCACCTACGGATGATGAGCGTCGGGCCTACGACCGCATACAGAGCCTGATTCAGGATCAGAAAGCCTACGATCAGGCCATCGGCGAACTTTACGATTTTGTATCGGAATATCCCGAGGGCGACCTGACCGTCAATGCTTACTACTGGCTTGGCGAGGTCTATCTGGTCAAGCCCCAGTTGGAGCAGGCGAAGCAGGCCTTTACCATTGTCGCGACCCGTTATCAGGATCATCGCAAGGCAGCGGATGCCCTGTACAAGCTCGGGGTAGTACATGACCGTATGGGTGAGAAAGATCAGGCCGAACGTTACATGAAGCGGGTAGTTGATCAATATGGCACCAGCCAGGCGGCGAATCTTGCAAAAAAATACCTCGGTGCGGGTTAAAAGGGGTTGATCGCCCTGAAAAAATCCGTAGTATATGCGCCTCGTTTGGGTCGTTAGCTCAGTCGGTAGAGCAGTTGGCTTTTAACCAATTGGTCGATGGTTCGAATCCATCACGACCCACCAGATTTCAAGGTCAGCACGGAACGCAGACTGTTTACCCGGTTACGGGTCGTTAGCTCAGTCGGTAGAGCAGTTGGCTTTTAACCAATTGGTCGATGGTTCGAATCCATCACGACCCACCAATACGGCAGACTGACAGGAACACACATCTGCTGCAAAAAGAGCCTCCGGGCTCTTTTTTTTTGCGCGCAAAACCTCATAAAACAAACCATGGACCGGCAGCCCTCCGATTATCCGCTTGCGGTATTGCGATCCGGTGGCGGAAAGGTGACAACCTGGCAAGGGTGATATAATGCCGGCTTAAGGCGTAGCAACAGAGAAGCAACCATGACTCGACTTGAAGATCGTATTCTGGTCCAGGAATATCTGGCCCACCAGGCGGAGCCCAA
>CAYMQO010000465.1:0-1968 GCA_964392405.1 uncultured Marinobacter sp. | reverse complement strand
CACCGAGCCGGCGACGGATGCGCTCAAGAGCACTGAGCAGATAATCGCGGAAGTTCTCCCATCCGGCAAGTTCGCCGTCTCGCTGACGAAAGGCCAGCACCATGTCGTCCACATAATCTTCCCGGATCATGTCAATCCGTTCGGCCAGAGGCCGCTGCAGGATCAGCATGGGGGCGGCTGACATACGTTCCCGCAGGTCAAGGGGCAGGGCGCAGCGGCCCACCAGTCGGCTCTCATCCTCAAGATAGATGGGCCCGCCGTGCCCGGTGGCTTTTAACAGGGCAACGGCGAGGGCGTTTTCAAAGTCGATCTGGGAGGGCTGGGGGGTCACCTGCCGCCCGAAACTGGAGCCCCGGTGATTGGCCAGGTGCTCGAGATCCACGGGGTTGGGCATGGCCTGCAGCACCCGGGTTTTGCCGGTGCCTGTGCGGCCACTGATGATGTAGAAAGCACCGGTGCGTACGACGTCGTCGAGGGTCTCAATCAGAAACCGGCGCAGGGCCTTGTAGCCGCCCTTGATTCTCGGGTAATCCAGCCCGGCTTCCTGTAGCCACTGCTGAACAATCTGCGAGCGCATGCCGCCCCGGTAGCAGAACAGGTAGCCGTCCGGATGGTCCAGCGCAAACCGCTTCCAGGCAGCGAGGCGGTCTGCCCTGATATCACCAGAGACCAGTTGATGTCCCAGCTGAATGGCAGCTTCCTGGCCATTTTCCTTATAGCAGATGCCCACCCGATGGCGTTCGTCGTCGTTCATCAGCGGTGCGTTCCGGGCATTGGGAAAGCTGCCGCGGGCGTACTCGACCGGTGCCCGTACATCCATTAATGGTGTGTCGTTGAGGAACAGCTGACGGAAATGATCGGTGTCGGGTCTGCTCATGGGTGTCTGTACGATCCGGGGCCGGTAATGTCGAAAGGCGCAGTATACCGGATGGTTTAACGCTCTGTCGTGAGAACCGCTGTAATGCATGACGCTCTGTGTACAGTGCAGGGCTGTGTACAATGCAGGGTTTTGCATCCCGAGAGAATGATATGAGTGGTCATTTACCGGTTCCCGGGCACCTCACCGACGCCATCCGCCGAATACTGCCCCGGGGACGTCTGGCGATCTCCCACCCGGCCGGGTGTCCCGGCATTCCCCTTTATCTCTTTGATCCGCTGGTGCTGGAAGGACCGTTAAGCCACGACGAAGCCCAGGCGGTCGTGGCAGAACCCGCGTACTGGTCCTTCTGCTGGGCCAGTGGTCAGGTGCTGGCCCAGTGGATTCTGGACCACCCGGACCGGGTGCGGGGTCGGCGGGTGTTGGATTTTGGCTCAGGTTCCGGTGTCGTCGCTGTTGCAGCGGCGCTTGCGGGTGCCTCTGAAGCCATCGCCTGTGATCTGGATCCAGACGCGCTGGCAGCCGCGGAGGCCAATGCGGCGCTGAACGGGGTCCGGGTAACCTTGTGTGATGACTGGTACCGACGGCCGGCGGACGTGGATCTGATCACCGCAGCGGATGTGCTTTACGACCGGGACAACAGGCCGTTCCTGCAACAGTTTTGTCAGGCTGCGCCTGGCGTGTTGCTGGCGGACTCCCGGGTCAGGGATCTGATGGAGCCAGGCTACCAGGTCCTTGATCTGATTGAGGCAACCACCTGGCCGGATCTGAATGAGTTCGAGGAGTTCAACCAGGTACGGCTATACCGGGCCGGAGACTGGTAGCGTTCAGTCACTTGAGGGCTTGGTAAGAGCAGCGAAACTCTGGGGGAGTGCAGAAAAGAAGAGTCTGGGCTGCATGCAAAAGAAAAGGGCAACCCTGCTGGGTTGCCCTTGTCGGAACAGGTCGTGGCATCCGTGCTCTTTCGCAACAATCCGGTTGCAAGTCTTTCCCTGGCCATTTCCATGGCGCCGGCGTCCGAACCAGCGATCCGTGTTGGGTTATCCCTTAAGCCTGCTATCCGTCGAATCCGTGCTTCCCCTCAAATCCCT
>CAYMQO010000464.1:0-1987 GCA_964392405.1 uncultured Marinobacter sp. | reverse complement strand
ATCGCACCGCTCCTCAGGCTTTGACTGCAGGCTTGATGATCACGTCGCCACCGGTCGCACCGGGAACAGCGCCGCGGACCAGCAGCAGATTGCGCTCGGCATCAACCCGGACCACTTGCAGATTCTGCGTGGTTACCTGCTTGTTGCCCATCTGGCCAGCCATCTTCTTGCCCTTGAACACCTTACCCGGGGACTGGTTCTGACCAATAGAGCCGGGAGCGCGGTGGGACAGGGAGTTACCATGGGTAGCGTCCTGCATTGAGAAGTTCCAGCGCTTCACGCCGCCCTGGAAGCCCTTACCCTTGGACTGAGCTGTGGCGTCAACAATCTGACCGTCTTCAAATACGGAAACAGTGATTTCACCACCGGCCTGAAGGTCTTCACCTTCGCCTTCCGCCAGACGGAATTCCCAAAGACCACGCCCGGCCTCAACACCTGCTTTCGCATAGTGTCCTGCCTGTGCCTTGGTAACCCGGGAGGGACGACGATTACCGACAGTCACCTGGACTGCGCGATAGCCATCGCTTTCGAGAGTTTTAAGTTGGGTAATGCGGTTGGCCTCAACCTCAATTACCGTTACGGGCACTGCCTGCCCGTCTTCCGTAAAGATACGGGTCATACCGGCCTTACGACCGACTACACCAATTGCCATGTTTCACCTCTTAAGTGTACGGGGCTCGCACCCTCTATGGCCTATGACAGTTACACAGACTAATACCGGGCGGTATTAGCCGAGGCTGATCTGAACGTCTACACCTGCTGCCAGATCCAGCTTCATCAAAGCATCTACTGTCTTTTCCGTCGGCTCAACAATGTCGAGCAGACGCTTGTGAGTACGAATTTCGTACTGGTCCCGTGCGTCCTTATTGACGTGCGGGGAAATCAGAACGGTGTACTTTTCCTTCCGCGTCGGCAGAGGAATAGGTCCACGCACCTGGGCGCCGGTCCGCTTTGCGGTGTCGACGATCTCCTGCGTGGACTGGTCGATAAGGCGATAATCGAACGCCTTCAACCGGATTCGAATCTTTTGGCTTTGCATGATGCACCCAACTCCACTCGTAGCAGCTACTGTTAGCCGACCTTCAAAAAAAGGAGCCGCATTGTATGCATAATACCCAGCAGTGTCAACACGCCATGGTGTTGTCAGACCGCTGGATATGCACATCTACGGAACAGAAAAAGGGGCTGACTTGCAGCCCCTTTTCCCGGATCGACGTAAATATTACTCGACGATCTTGGCAACCACGCCGGCGCCAACGGTACGGCCGCCTTCGCGGATCGCGAAGCGCAGGCCATCTTCCATGGCGATCGGGGCGATCAGGGTAACAACCATCTGAACGTTGTCACCCGGCATTACCATTTCCACGCCTTCCGGCAGCTCACAGGAGCCGGTCACGTCCGTGGTACGGAAGTAGAACTGCGGACGATAGCCCTTGAAGAACGGCGTGTGACGGCCGCCCTCTTCCTTGCTCAGTACGTACACTTCGCACTCGAACTTGGTGTGGGGCTTGATGGAGCCCGGCACACACAGCACCTGGCCACGCTCAACGTCGTCACGCTTGGTGCCACGCAGCAGGGCACCAATGTTCTCGCCAGCACGACCTTCGTCGAGCAGCTTGCGGAACATTTCAACACCGGTAACGATGGTCTTGGTGGTTTCGCGAATACCGACGATTTCAACCTCGTCGCCAGTCTTGACGATACCACGCTCAACACGACCGGTCACAACGGTACCACGACCAGAGATGGAGAATACGTCTTCGATCGGCATCAGGAACGGCTGATCGATGGCGCGCTCCGGCTCAGGAATGTAGTCGTCCAGAGCTTCAACCAGCTTCTTGACAGCGCTGGTGCCCATTTCGTTGTCGTCCCGACCTTCCAGCGCCATCAGCGCAGAACCGGTGATGATCGGCGTGTCGTCGCCCGGGAAGTCGTACTCGCTCAGCAGCTCCCGAACTTCCATCTCAACCAGCTCCAGCAGCTCCTC
>CAYMQO010000463.1:0-1991 GCA_964392405.1 uncultured Marinobacter sp. | reverse complement strand
CCGACGTCCAGCGCCTGCAGGGCCGCCTCTGCCCGGGCCAGGTCATCACCCGATTCCATCTGCCATGGCGACAGCCAGGGATGACGACCGATAAGTGCGGTCTCCAGGACTGTGGCTGGGAAACCATCCTGTCGATCCTGGAACACCAGGCCGAGCTGACGCGCGATCTCACGCCGCCCCAGATCGTTCAGTCGCTGTGCCCCCAGCCGAACATCGCCGTTTCTTGACGGCCGCAATCCGGCCAGTGTATGTAACAGCGTGGTCTTGCCGGCACCGTTGGGGCCCAGAACACCCCAGATCTGGCCGGCGGCCACCGAAAACTCCAGGGGATTCCCGTCGGGGCGACCCGGGATATCAATCACCAGCTGGCAGGCTTGCAGCGTACTCATCACCGGCTCCGGTACAGCAGATACAGGAAGGCAGGCACACCCAGCAACGCAGTTATCACCCCAACCGGGAGCTGCTCCGGCGCAATCACCACCCGGGCCAGCGTGTCCGCCAGCACCAAGAGCACGCCGCCGCCCAGGGCACAGGCCGGCAGAATAATACGCTGGTCGTTGCCCAGCACCAGCCGCAACATATGGGGCACCACCAGCCCCACAAAGCCAATGCTGCCAGCGGTGGTGACGGCTGTGGCTGTCAGCAGGCTGGCGCCAATATAGATAGACCATTCCAGCGGACGTACGTTAACGCCCAACGCTGCGGCCTGCATCGGTCCCCGGGCCAGCACGTTGAGACTACGGCCAACGGGCAACACCAGCAGGCATGCCAGCACCAGCATCACAAAGGCAGGCCAGGGCGTGCGTGCATAGGCCACGTCGCCCATCAGCCAATAGAGCATGCCCGGCAGTTCCCGCGTAGGCGCGACCGCCAGTAACAGGGTAATAATTGCGCCCCAGCCGGCAGCGACCACTACACCGGTCAGCAGCAGTCGCGACGGGGTCCAGCTACCGGTGCCGTGGGCGAGCCCGAAAACCATCAGTGTAGACAGCAGCGCGCCTCCAAAAGCGGAAGCGCCGACCAGTGCCCCGGCGAGGCCCAGCAGCATACTGAGCAACGCACCAACGGCAGCGCCGCCGGACAACCCGAGCACATAAGGATCCGCCAGCGGATTGCGCAACAGCACCTGCATCAAGGCACCGGCGACGGCAAGAAGACCACCGGTGGCAAAGGCCGCCAGGGTTCTCGGCAGCCTCAGTTCCAGCACCAGTGTGCGGTTCAGCTCACTGCTGCCGCCGGTAAAAACCGCCAACGTATCCGCCAGCGTAAGACCGGCGCTGCCGACGCTCACTGAGAGCACCATGGCCGCAAGCCCGGCAAGGGCCAGCCATAGCAGCGGGCGTAGCGCTTTAGAGGCGGGCACGAGCCTGGTCCAACAAGTCGCAGAGTTCGCGGGTGCCTTCCAGCATGCGCAGGGACGCTCGCTGCAACAAATCCGGGGAAAGGTAGAACAGGTTACCGGTCGCTACCGCTGTCAGGGAGGGCCAGGCCTGCCAGCGGTCCAGCCAGGTCTGATCGGCCTCGCCACGGCCGGCAGTCACGATCACTTCCGGGTCCGCTGTCAGCAGGTTTTCCAGGGACACCCGGGGTACC
Organism: uncultured Marinobacter sp.; assembly: GCA_964392405.1. Classification (GTDB taxonomy): domain Bacteria; phylum Pseudomonadota; class Gammaproteobacteria; order Pseudomonadales; family Oleiphilaceae; genus Marinobacter. Next base: position 398 of record CAYMQO010000463.1, on the reverse strand, counting down.
AGACGGGGCAGCTCACCAAACACATTGACGCCCCCGCAGAGCTGGATGGATTTGCTGATCAGTTCATCTCCGTTCACAGTCATCAGCGGCTGGTCCCAGACCTGATAGAACACCCGCACGGACTCGGCGGACACGTAACGATCTTCAATCGCATCAAGCCCGGCCAGAAACGCCTGCGCCTGCTGCTCCGCCAACGGCTGGTGTCCCGTCAGCAGGCCGAGGGTTCTCACCGCGTCAGCGATATCATCAAAGGTCCGTGGCGCCAGCCAGAACACCGGTACGCCCAGCCCTGCCAACCGGTCCAGCTGGGCACGGGGGTTGCCATCCGTCCAGCCAATCACCAGGTCGGGCTTCAGGGTCAGAATCGTCTCAAGATCCACACGACTGCTGTCTCCGAC
>CAYMQO010000462.1:0-2000 GCA_964392405.1 uncultured Marinobacter sp. | reverse complement strand
CGGCCGGATCATACTCTTTATACGCAAAAGGCGCGGTCAGCGCTGCGTAAAGGCCAGTATGTGGTAGCGGTTCACGCCCGTGGCAGAGAACAGCTGAGCGAAGCCAAACGCTACCTTGATGCCCGTAAGATCCATACGGTTCAGAGTTTCTGATCGACTGCTGGCTGGCGGGCCTGATGTGAGCCCGTCTGGCCGGCCCGCCTAGAGGATTTGAGTCGTCAGACGGATCCTGCCCTCAAGATCCAGCACCAGTGTCTGTCCGCTACGCAGCGCTCCGACTCCCGCCGGGGTGCCGGTCAGCACCACATCGCCGGTCTGGAGGGTGAACGTCTGGGAAATATGCATAAGCAGATCCACCACCGGGACAATCATATCCCGGGTCTGACCTGACTGGCGCTGTTCACCGTCGACCGACAGGGAGAAGGTGAGATCCTGTAGGTCATCACTTTCCTGCAGGGGGATAAAGCCAGATAAAGGGCAGGCGCCGTCAAAGGCCTTTGCCCGCTCCCACGGGTGGCCATCCGCCTTCAACTGGGACTGCAGGTCCCGCAGGGTCAGGTCCAGTGCCAGGCCGACACCGGCAATCGCATTACGCACCTGTTGCGCACTGGCATTGGTAAGGGTCTGGCCTACCAGCACCGCGAGCTCTGTCTCAAAGTGAACTTCCCCCTGATGCTGGGGTATCCGGATAGGATCCGACAGTGGCACCAGTGTGGTAGCCGGCTTTATAAACAGCAGTGGCGTATCCGGTACCGGATTGTTCAGTTCCTTGGCGTGGTCAGCATAGTTTCGTCCCACGCAGACGACCTTGCCGGGTACCCAGTCGATCGAACAACCGTCATGCCAGTGAAATTGAAAGTTCATGGGTGCCTCCGGGCTCAGTCGTCTTCAAACTCGCAGACGGTATAGACGTTCAGTCCTTCATCCCGCAGCTTGCGTGAACCCCCAAGGTTCGGCAGGTCGATCATCGCAGAGACTTCCAAGATCTCCGCGCCGATCTGCCGGATCAGCCGGCTCGCCGCCAGCATGGTGCCACCGGTAGCGATCAGGTCATCGACCAGCACCACCTTGTCACCGGGTTGAAGGGCGTCCTTGTGCAGCTCTACTGACGCGGTACCGTATTCCAGTTCGTAGTCTTCTACCAGCGTATCGAAAGGCAGTTTGCCCTTTTTGCGCACCAGTACCAGCCCGGCGTTGAGTTCGTAGGCCAGTGGCGCACCGATAATGAACCCGCGGGCGTCGATGGCCGCAACGGCGCTGATGTTCCGGTCGTGGTAGCGGTGTACGAACGCATCCACCAGCTTGCGAAAAGCGGTGCGATCCTGCAACACGGTAGTGATATCGCGGAAAGAAACGCCGGGCTTGGGCCAGTCCGGAACCGTGCGAATGGCTTTTTTAATGCTTTCTGAAAAGTAGTCCATGGGGCTCCGGCGCTGTCAGGCGTCGAGGAAAATGAATTTGAGCACGAAAACGATGGCAATCAGCACCACGCTGATATTGAGCTGGGTCCAGCGACCGCTCAGGGCCTTCAGTGCGACATAGGTGATAAAGCCGGCGGCAATGCCATCAGCGATGGAGAAGGTCAGCGGCATTGTCAGCGCGGTCACCACAGCGGGTGCGGCGTCGGTGACATCTTCCCAGTCAATCAGTTTGAGTCCGGCCGTCATCAGCACGGCGACATATAACAGAGCCGGCGCTGTGGCGTAGGGAGGAATAATACCCGCGATCGGCGAAAACAGCAGGCAGGCGAGAAACAGCGCTGCCACAACCACCGCCGTCAACCCGGTCCGGCCGCCGGCGGCAATACCCGCTGTCGATTCCACGTAGCTGGTCGTGGTGGACGTCCCCAGCGCTGCACCGGACATGGTTGCCACCGAGTCGGACATCAGTGCCCGGCCCAGGCGCGGCAGCCGGCCGTCCTTGTCCAGTAATCCGCCGCGCTGGGCGGCGCCGATCAGCGTGCCCGAGGTGTCAAAAAGATCCACAAACAGAAACGCGAA
>CAYMQO010000461.1:0-2001 GCA_964392405.1 uncultured Marinobacter sp. | reverse complement strand
TGCTTGAGCCCTTCCGCGAGGCAGTGGTTCAGCAGGTCGCCCGGGCGCTGCAGTTCTTCTTCGGCGCAAGCCAGTATAACGCGGTGGACTATGTGCTGCTGGCGGGTGGCACGGCGTCCATTGCCGGGCTTGCCGCCATGGTAGAGCAGAAAACCGCCACCACCACCATTGTCGCCAATCCTTTCTCTGATATGGCGGTAGGGTCGCGGGTCAACGCCTCTGCGCTCACCAATGATGCCCCCTCGCTGATGATTGCCTGTGGGCTGGCGATGAGGAGCTTCGACTGATGGCCAAGATCAACCTTCGTCCCTGGCGGGAAGAACTCAGGGCAGAAAAGCAGAAGCGCTTCGTGGTAACCCTGGTCGGCGCTGCCATTGTCGCCGCGGGCCTGGTGTTTCTCTGGAAGACGGATACGGACAACCGTATCGCCTATCAGCAGTCACGAAACGACTACATTCAGGCGGCATCCCGTCAACTGGACAGCCAGATCCGTGAGATCCAGGAGCTTCGTAAAAAGCGGGAAGAACTGCTGGCGCGGATGGAAGTCATCCAGGACCTGCAGGGCAAACGGCCGGTTATCGTGCGTGTCTTCGACGAGCTGGTGCGGACACTCCCGGAAGGGCTGTTTTACACCGAGTTGAGCAAGACCGGCGAGCGCCTTGCCATCAATGGCATGGCGGAGTCGAACAGCCGCATCTCCAGCCTGATGCGGAATTTCGAACGCTCTGACTGGTTCGCTAACCCGGGGTTGACCACCGTTGCCGCGGCTGATAATCGTCGAGCCGGTTACAGCGCCTTCAGACTGTCAGTCAATCAGACTACACCTGAATCGGAAGAGGAGAGCAACCAGTGAGCCTGTCGGACTCTCTTAAAAGCCTGAATGAATTCGATATCAATGATCTTGATATCAACAACGCCGGCATCTGGCCGGCACCGGTCAAGTTTATCGTTATCCTGATTCTGGTAGGGCTGATCCTTGGCGGTGGCTACTGGTTCTTCATCAAGGACCAGTACACGCAGCTGGAGCGGGTGGAGCGGCAGGAAACCGAACTTCGCCAGGAATACGAGCGCAAGGCCTATCAGGTGGCCAACCTTGAAGTTTTCAAGCAGCAGATGGTTGAAATGGAAGAGACCTTCGGTGCTCTGGTGCGGCAGCTGCCCAGCGACACTGAAGTGCCCGGCCTGCTGGAAGATATTACCAACACGGCCCTCGGCAGTGGTCTCACCTTACGGGAGATCCAGCTCCAGGCTGAGCAGAAGCGGGACTTTTACGTTGAGCTTCCCATCAGTATCCAGGTCAGCGGTTCGTATCACGAACTGGCGTCTTTCGTCAGTAGCGTAGCAGGGCTGCCCCGGATTGTTACGCTGCACGACTTCACCATCACACCAACAAGCGGTAACCCGGATCGGCTCGACATGAAAGTCGTAGCCAAGACCTACCGCTACCGGGCTGGAGAATGAGCATGGCACGACAGCATGCAATGAAAGCCTGGCTTGGTGTGTGTCTGGCTGCCCTGTTGGCCGGATGCACCCAGGGAGGCGGTTTTTCAGATCTTGATCGCTTTATGGAAGAAACCCGGGCCAAACCCCGTGGCCATGTAGAGCCGTTACCGGAGTTCAAGGCCTATGAAGCGTTCACCTATTCCGCGGCTGATCGGCGGGCTCCGTTTGAGCCGCCGGTTGATGTTCAGCTCACCATGCTGGATGGCCAGCCAGAAAGTACCGTGGAGCCGGACCTTGATCGGCCCAAAGAGGTGCTTGAGAACTACGGCCTGACCGATCTTGAAATGGTCGGGACGCTCACCAGCGCCAACGGCAATCTGTTTGCGTTGATTGAGGATTCTGACGGAGGGATTCATCGGGTCCGCAATGGCAATTACATGGGTACCAACTATGGCCGGATTGTCGGAATCAGCGAAACCCGGGTTGAGTTGTTGGAAATTGTGCCCAACGGCTCGGGGGGATGGGTTGAACGGCCCCGATCCCTGTCCCTGGAAGAAG
>CAYMQO010000460.1:0-2006 GCA_964392405.1 uncultured Marinobacter sp. | reverse complement strand
CGCGGCGAGAAAGTTTAAGGAGCCGCATCATGCGCGAGAAAATCAAGCTGGTTTCGTCAGCAGGCACTGGTCACTACTACACGACCAACAAGAGCAAGCGTAACACTCCGGAAAAAATCGAGATTAAAAAGTACGATCCGGTTGTCCGCAAGCACGTTGCGTACAAGGAAGCAAAGATCAAATAAGATCCTTGTTCCATAAAAAACCCGGCTCCTGGCCGGGTTTTTTTATGTCTGAAACCATGGTGGCGGCTCAAAAGCCGGCCAATCAGAACGTCTGCAGATATCCCTTTGGCAGCGCGATATCCATGGCAATGGGAAGGTGATCGGATACCGGATAGCTCACCACCTCCGAGTTCCGGATCTCCAGGCTCGGGCTCACCAGAATATGGTCCAGGGCGCGCTCAGGCCGCCAGCTGGGAAAACTGTGAGCCGTTTCTGGCAGCGGCACCAGGTTGGAATCCTTTAGCGGCGTATTGGTCAGCAATTCTTCGGCGTGGTTGTTCAGGTCCCCCATCAGCACCACATGCTGATAGTCGGCAATCAGCTCATGAATGTACGCCAGCTGCCGGACCTGCCCGGCCTTGCTCAAGGCCAGGTGCATCATCACCAGCACCAGCGGATCAGCCGCATCCCCGTAACGGGCGATAATCGCGCCCCGCCCCGGCAGCAGGCCTGGCAAGCGGTGCTCGGTCACATCCAGCGGACGGAAGCGACTCAACAATCCGTTGCTGTGCTGGGCCACGGGACCAAGATTACGATTGAGCTGTTGATGCCAGTAGGGAATGCCCGCCGCTTCGGCGAGGTACTGAACCTGGTTGATATAACCACTGCGCAGACTGCCCCCGTCACATTCCTGCAGGGCGACTACGTCATAGTTACGCAACAGGGTAGCAATACGGTCCAGGTTGCCGATACGGCCCCGGTGAGGCAGCACATGCTGCCAGCTCCGGGTCAGGTAATGGTGGTAGGAGGCGGTATTGATACCCACCTGGATGTTAAACGTGAGTAGCCGGATGTGACGGTTCGACTCAAAATCAGGAACATGATCCATACCCGAGCAGGCGCCCCGGGAGGGCGCCGGCCGGCCAATACGATCAGTAAACCCCTGCTTTAACCTTCTATACATTGTTGCCTTCTATTGATGACTGACGCCGGACATCCTGCCCGTGCGTCAGCAATGCATCTTATTCGGCGTCTGTCTCCCGCTCCTTCTCAACAAGATAGCTGACAACCGCCAGAGCTTCCTCATAACCGCCGGCCATTCCCGGCGATGTGCGATATTTTCCCGCCACTAATACAGTAGGTGTACCAGTGACCTGGGCGCCGCGCAATACGGACATGGCGCGCTCCATCTGCGCCTTCACTCCAAAGCTGTTGTAAGCCTTGAGGAATGCATCACGGTCAACACCCTGTTCGGCCACGAAATCGGCCAGTTCAGAAGCGCTGTTCAGGCTCTTCCGCTCCCCGGCCAGTGCCTGGAAAAAGGCATCGTGGGTTTTATCACGGGCATCCAGTGCCTCACTGGCATAAAAAGCCTTCGCATGCTCCGCCGCTGCGCGGCTCATGGGCGCCGGCAGGTAGATAAAATTGACGTCGTCGGCCATATCTTCTTTCCACGCCTGCACGTAGGGCTCGAACTCCAGGCAATAACCACAGCCATACCAGAAGATCTCGACCACCTCGATGCCATCGCCGGAGGACGCGCTCACCTCATGAGCCAGACGCTGGTAATGGGTGCCTTCCTGCCAGGCGTCCTGAGCAGACGCAGAGAAAGCGAGGGTGGCGGCGATAAGGCCGGCGCTTAGCTGTCGGAGAATTCCCATGGATAGTCCTCTGAATTCGTTCTGGTTATGATTCGGCTCGTTGTTCAGGAAAGACCCCAGAGCCGTTGAAAAGTTCATTCGGATTATGTCCCAGGCATCACCGTGGTATCCAGTCGCGCCGCCGTTACGGAACAGACAGAATGCCAGAATCGCAAAAGCCCGCACAAGGCGGGCTTCTGGA
>CAYMQO010000459.1:0-2009 GCA_964392405.1 uncultured Marinobacter sp. | reverse complement strand
ATTTCCGCCATGGACAGGTAAGCCCGTCGTATGGCGTCCCAGGTGTAGTCGGTCATCTGATAGTCCAGCACCGGGGAACCGTCGCTGCGCAATTGCACCTCGCCTTCGGCGCTGTCCGGATGAAAGCCGTCGCGCAGCAGGGCGATCATCATGTGGCTGTTAGGCAGTTGTGGCATCAGCTCGCTGTTGGCAGTGGCGATGCCCCCCAGCACCGTGGCGCTGAAACCGGGTTGCATGGGCGGCACTTCCAGCTTGTAGCCCATGGCACCGGTGGTGCCGTCCTGCCATTGAAAGTGATCAGAATACACCGACTGTGGCGCACCATGGAAAGGGTTGACCGGCTGGTCGAACTGCGCCCAAGAAAAGCTGGTGAGGTGCAGGAAGGTTCGCTTGCCGAGCTGTTTGTGTGGGTCAGGAACCTGCGAGCGCAGCAACAATCCAGGGCTGTTGATGCTGCCGCCGGCCAGCACATAATGCCGGGCGCGTACCTGGATGCGCCGGCCGGTGGGCTCGACACCGCGCCCATCCATGGCGACGCAATCAAGCCCTGTCACCCGGTCACCCTCAAATTGCAGTCGCTCGGCCCGGGCGGAATGGATCAGCTCGCCGCCGCTGTCCAGCATCGCGGGGATACTGGTGACCAGCATCGACTGCTTGGCGTTGATCGGGCAGCCCAACCCGCAGTAACCCAGGTTGGCGCAGCCCCGTACGTTACGGGGTATCACCTGCCAGTCGAGACCCAGCTTCTCGCAGCCGCGCCGCAGGATGTCATTGTTGGCGTTGGGGGGCACAGCCCAGGGGCTGATGCCAAGGCGTTCTTCCATACGGGCGAACCAGGGTGCCAGGGCTTCGCTGCTGTGTCCGCGCACCCCATGCTCGCTGGCCCAGTGCGCCAGCGTCTGCTCCGGGGTACGAAAGCAGGAGGTCCAGTTAATCAGCGTGGTACCGCCCACGGCACGGCCCTGCAGAATGGTAATGGCGCCGTCCCTGGACATGCGCCCCAGGCCTTCCTGATAGAGGGCGGGGTAGGCGTCATTCTCCTGCAAGTTGAAGTCGCTGCTGGTGAATAATCCACCTTCTTCAATCAGCAGGACCCGGAAGCCGGCTGCGCTAAGAATTTCAGCACTGGTGGCGCCGCCCGCGCCGCTGCCGATGATGGCGATATCGGCTTCCAGGGTCAGGTCCCGCTCCAGTAGGGACGCATTGATGACTTTCCAGCCCCGCTGGAGACCTTCGGCGAACGGATCATGAATGGGCATGCTGGGTTCTCCCCGTTCCGAAACGCGGCGGCCCGGGATAGCCGCATTGTGACCAGGAGGCCGGGGTGGTGAAGTACGACAGCTGGACCAGGTTTATCAGCGCGCTGTGGCCCTGTCGCAGCAGGCCCAGTGAGCTGTCGTTCCAGCGCTGCATGAAAGCGCGGACGTCGTGATCGGTGGCATTCTCCCACGAGCCCCAGATGCCCGTCAGCGGACCGCGGGTTACGCCCAGAGTGAGCACATCAAAGAGCTGCAGCGCCTGGCGGTTCAGGCTGGGGGACAGGTGATGCAGGTTATCGTCCAGCGTTCGCAGTACGCTCTGCAGCGTGTCTTCCTGACCTGTGAGGGGCAGGGAGCCGGAGAGCACCACCGGGATAACCCGGCGCAGCATGGGCAGGTCGCTCTGCCGCAACTGCTGGAATCCCTGCGCCGGAGTGTCGGGAGAGCGGCCGTGCAGGCCTGCGATACCGCCAGCGGTGGCCAGCAGCACGGTGCTGAACAGACCCAGCTTGAGGAGCTTCCGGCGATTCAGGCTGATGGGTTCTTCGGGAGTGTTAGTCATTATTGTTATTGCTCACTTTGCGGGCAGGTCCGATCAGCGGATCAGTAACCGGCGCAACGTCTTCATAAGTACAGTGCCATAGGGCGGATAGAGCACCCGGGTGGCGTTGAACGCCGGTTTTCGCAATACACCTTTGGCCTTGCTGAAGGTCAGAAACCCTTCGTGGCCGTGGTAATGGCCCATGCCGG
>CAYMQO010000458.1:0-2009 GCA_964392405.1 uncultured Marinobacter sp. | reverse complement strand
GGCTGGTTGGCCTGGTCAAAGTCGCCGGTGCCGCCATAGGCGATCCGGGCGTCTGCAATACGCTGGGAAGACACGGTGTTGGTCGGAGAAATATCCTGGGGGCGAACCAGTCCGGACACCCGGATGTATTCGTCACCATTGGTCAGCGACAGCCACTTCTCACCCCGGATGTGCAACACGCCATTGGGCAGCACTTCGGTAACCGTCACGGTGATACTGCCGGCCAGGCTGTTGCTCTGGTCGGCCTCCGCCTGGCCTTCGAAGTCGCGCTCGCTGTTTACGCTGCCCCCCAGGCGGTCAAAGGTACGACCAAAAAACGTCGGCGTGCCCAGCCCGATTTCAGAGTCTTTGGTAATACTGCTTTCTGCGCTCTTGCTGGCCCTGGTGGATTCCTGCAGGGTCACCGTCAGAATGTCGCCCACGTTCAGCGCTGTGCTATCGCCGTAGAGGCTGTAGTTGCGGGAGTTCTGATAAATGCTGCCGGTGTGGGGCTGCCGCTGCACCATCACCTCGGCACGAACCGGGGCGTAGGCGGGGTCGTTGGGCATGGGGCGCTCACGGGTCATGGTCTGACATCCCTGCAACAGGGCGAGTGCCAGAACCAATGGCACCCCCCAGGTTCCCCTGACGGTGCGGCTCGCAGTTTTAAGGGTAAGGACTGTCATCATCGTCACTCGTTAACCATTAACCGATATTGTTGGTGATGAACTGCAACATCTGGTCAGACGTTGATACCACCTTGGAATTCATTTCATAGGCCCGCTGGGTGGTGATCATGTTGACCAGCTCTTCCACCACCTCAACGTTGGATGCTTCCGTCATCCCCTGCTGGATGGAACCAAAACCGCCAATGCCGGCTTCGCCCTCCTGCGGGTCACCACTGGCGGCGGTTTCGCGGAACAGGTTGCCGCCCATGGCCTGCAGGCCCTGCGGGTTGATGAAGTCAACCAGAGGGATATCCCCCAGGTTCACCGGATCGGCCTGGTTCTCGATCACCGCAGATACGGTGCCGTCCTTGCCGATGGTGATGCTGGTGGCGTTTTCCGGAATGTTGATATTGGGCTCAAGCAGGTACCCGTCCGGCGTGACAATGTCGCCATCGGAATTCACCTGAAACTGGCCGTCCCGGGTATAGGCAATCTCGCCATCTGGCATCTGGATCTGAAAGAAGCCACGGCCGTCGATAGCGAGGTCCAGCGGCTGCTCGGTCACCTGCAGGTTGCCCTGGGTGAACTGTTTGGTTGTGCCCACTACCCGCACGCCGGTACCCAGTTGAAGGCCGGAAGGCAGCTCGGCGTTCTGGGCGTTCAGGCCGCCCGGCTGCCGGTTTACCTGATACAGCAGGTCCTGAAAGACAGCGTTGTCCCGTTTGAAACCCGTGGTGTTCACGTTGGCCAGGTTGTTGGAGATGGTGGTCATCTTCGTGTCCTGGGCACTCAGTCCGGTCTTGCTGACCCAAAGCGCTGGATGCATGTCGGTACTCCTTTTCAGTCCGTTATGGCGGCGGAAAATTGCCGCTTCACCACAACTGACCATGATTTGTGGAATTATCAGAGGTTCTGCAACAGTCGTGCCGTTACTTCCGAGTTTTCGTCGGCGGTCTGCATGACCTTGACCTGCATTTCAAACTGTCGGGAGAGCTGCAGGTTGGCGATCATCTCCTCGACCGCGTTGACGTTGGAGCTCTCCAGATAGCCGGAGGCCACGCGGAGATTGGCGTCAGGCTCCTCGGGTCCGTCGATGGCCTGGTCCGGTTTGCGGCGGATAAAGCCGTCGTCACCTTTCATCAGTGCTTCTGCCGGCGGATTGACGAGCTTGAGGCGGTCTACTTCAACCAGCTGATTGGGAGGACCACCCACGGGCTGGATGGAGATGGTGCCATCAGCGCCAATAAGCAGGCGCTCGTAAGGTGGCAACGCCACGGGGCCACCGTTGCCGAGGACCATTTCGCCGGAGCTCAGTCGTACCAGGCCGTTGACGTCAACCTGAAGGCTGCCGGAGCGGGTGAA
>CAYMQO010000457.1:0-2010 GCA_964392405.1 uncultured Marinobacter sp. | reverse complement strand
CTCCATCACCTCTGCAGCTGTGACGACATTCTGGTCGGGCATGGTCAAGCAGTTCCCCGAGCACCGTATCAACGTTATCGATACTCCGGGACACGTTGACTTTACCATCGAAGTCGAACGCTCCCTGCGGGTACTGGATGGCGCCGTGGTCGTATTCTGTGGCTCTTCCGGTGTAGAGCCGCAGTCCGAGACTGTGTGGCGTCAGGCCAACAAATACGATGTTCCGCGCATGGTCTTCGTCAACAAGATGGACCGTGCAGGTGCCAACTTCCTGCGGGTTGTTGAGCAGATCAAGACCCGTCTGGGCGCTACGCCGGTTCCGCTGCAGCTGCAGATTGGTTATGAAGAGAACTTTGTTGGCGTTGTGGATCTGCTGCGCAACCGGGCTATCTACTGGAATGACGACGACCTGGGCATGACCTATCGCGAGGAAGAGGTTCCCGCTGATATGGCTGACGAGGTTGCCAAATACCGTGAAGCTCTGGTTGAAGCCGCTGCGGAAGCGAACGAAGAGCTGATGGATAAGTATCTGGAAGGCGGTGAGCTGACCGACGACGAGATCAAGGCTGGTCTGCGTGCGCGTACTCTTGCGAACGAAATCGTTCCCGCCTGCTGTGGTACTGCCTTCAAGAACAAGGGCGTGCCCGCCGTTCTGGATGCGGTTATCGAGTATCTGCCGGCACCGGATGAAGTAAAAGCGATCCGTGGTGAGATCGACGACGAAGGCACCGAGGATACCCGTCCGGTTGACGACAATGCTCCGTTCGCGGCGCTTGCGTTCAAGATCGCCTCTGACCCGTTTGTTGGTACCCTGACGTTCTTCCGGGTTTATTCCGGTAAGCTCGAAAGCGGTTCTTCCGTGTTCAACTCCGTTAAGGGGAAGAAAGAGCGGGTTGGCCGTATGGTACAGATGCACGCCAATGATCGTGAAGAGATCAAGGAAGTGCTAGCTGGCGATATCGCCGCTGCCATTGGTCTGAAAAACGTGACTACCGGTGACACCCTGTGCGACGAAAACAACAAGATTGTTCTCGAGCGCATGGAGTTCCCCGAGCCGGTTATCTCCGTAGCGGTAGAGCCGAAGTCCAAAGCGGATCAGGAAAAGATGGGCGTTGCGCTGGGCAAGCTGGCTCAGGAAGACCCTTCTTTCCGCGTACGTACGGATGAAGAGTCCGGCCAGACCATTATCTCCGGTATGGGTGAGCTTCACCTGGATATCATCGTTGATCGCATGCGTCGCGAGTTCAAGGTTGAGGCCAACATTGGTAAGCCGCAGGTGGCCTACCGTGAGTGCATCCGCAAGCCGGTTGATGTTGAAGGCAAGTTTGTGCGCCAGTCCGGTGGCCGTGGTCAGTATGGTCACGTCAGGGTGAAGTTTGAGCCGCTGCCGCTGGATGCCGAAGAGAACTTTGTGTTCGAGAACGCCATCGTGGGTGGTGTGGTTCCCAAAGAATACGTACCCGCGGTTCAGGCCGGTATCGAGGAGCAGATGCAGAACGGCTGTCTGGCCGGTTATCCGCTGCTGGGTATCAAGGCTACGCTGTACGATGGGTCCTACCACGAAGTTGACTCCAACGAAATGGCGTTCAAAATCGCCGGCTCCATGGCGATGAAGAAAGGCGCTCTTGAGGCGAACCCTGCTGTTCTCGAGCCGATCATGAAAGTGGAAGTGGTTACGCCGGAAGAGTACATGGGTGATGTCGTCGGTGACCTTAACCGGCGTCGCGGCCTGATCCAGGGCATGGATGAGAATCCTGCCGGGAAGGTCGTTCGTGCTGAAGTTCCGTTGTCGGAGATGTTCGGTTACGCCACTGACCTGCGTTCTGCAACTCAGGGCCGTGCGTCTTATGCGATGGAGTTCTCCCGCTATATGGAAGCTCCTTCGAACATTGCCGAAGCGATCATTAAACAGGGTTGATCCCCAGGACTTTAAGAAACAGGAAGAGGTGTAACCGTGTCCAAGAAGCAATTTGAGCGTAACAAGCCGCACCTGAACGTGGGCACCATCGG
>CAYMQO010000456.1:0-2012 GCA_964392405.1 uncultured Marinobacter sp. | reverse complement strand
AGACCCCTGCCCCGCCTGGAGACCGGCGACGACATTCTGTGCACGGACACCGATATCCGCGAGCGCATGACCCAACCGCCGCAGCCCTTCACCGATGCGACCCTGCTGGCGGCCATGACCAATATTGCCCGCTTTGTGAGCGACCCGAAGCTGCGCAAAACCCTGCGGGAAACCGATGGCCTGGGCACCGAAGCTACCCGGGCGGCCATCATCGAGACCCTGTTCCGACGGGATTACCTGGTTCGGGAAAGCCGGCATATCCGCTCGACGGAAAAGGGCCGCAGCCTGATCCACGCCCTGCCGGAAGCCATCAGCCAGCCGGACATGACCGCCGTCTGGGAGGCGACCCTGGAGGAGATCCGTGGCGGCGACGGTGACCCCCGGGCGTTTCTTGATGAGCTGAAAAAACAGATCATCGGCTTTCTCCGTCAGCCAGCCAGCCATCAGGTTGAGCCCACGGCTGAAACCGGCGGAGGCCCGGCACCAACCCACGACCCTCAGGCTGTTCACTGTCCCAAATGCCGCGCGCCCATGCGCATCCGCGAAGGCCAGTATGGCCAGTTCCAGGCCTGCACACGCTTCCCGGACTGCAACGGGACCCGGCCCCTGGAAGATACCGCACCCCAGGACGGCACCAGCCAGCAACCCTGGCCCTGCCCCGCCTGCTACGCACCGCTTGTGCGACGAAAAAGTTACCGGGGATGGTTCTGGGGCTGTAGTAATTTCCCTTCCTGCCGACAAACAGTTAATGACGACAACGGAAACCCCGCGGCGTTGACCCGTCCGCCAGCCTGACAAACCGAAGCGCTGCATCGCCCCAAAACAGGCGGCACCGGCAGTACCGGTGTCCACTTACCGCTAAACGCTGCAACGACTGGAAAGCGCGCAGTCTGTGCACAGGATGGGGTTACGTAAAGCAAACACAAAGACACTGACGTATGTGTGAATTTTTGACACAATCGACGAATACGAACGGCCGTTTAAATGGCAAGTCTATCCGTCTTGGCATGAACCAGGAGGCAGCTCATGCGTATCGCCCTGCTTGAAGATGAGCATGAACAGGCTCAGCGTGTACAACAGATTCTGTCGGACCAGGGACACCACTGTGACAGTTTCCAGACAGGGCAGTCCTTTCTTAGCGCGGCGCTTCATCGCAGCTATGACCTGATGATCCTGGACTGGCAGATTCCGGATATGACCGGGCTGGATGTGCTGCGGGATGTTCGCGCACAGCTGAACTGGCCAATTCCGATCGTCTTTCTTACCCAGCGGGATAGCGAGCAGGATATCGTCCAGGCACTGGATGCCGGTGCCGATGACTTCCTTGCCAAGCCCGCCCGGCCGGCAGAACTGGTTGCCCGCATCAATGCCCTGGCCCGCCGCTCCAACCCGGATAGCGACCGGGAAGAGCTGCGCTTTGGCCCATTCACGGTGAATACCCGTTACCGCACCATTGAGCTGCGGGGTGAACCCCTGACGCTCACCGACAAGGACTTCGACCTGACGCTGTTCCTGTTCCAGAACCAGGGCCGCCTGCTGACCCGTGAGGTACTGCTGGAGCGCGTCTGGGGGCTGACCCGGGATATCAATACCCGCACGGTTGACACCCACATGAGTCGTCTGCGGCGCAGAATGGGTCTCAATCCGGACAACGGGTTCCGCATCAAAACCATTTATCAACGGGGCTACCGCCTTGAAGCCATGGCGGAAACCGCCTCTGGCGACGAACCTGCCACCGCCTGAAACAGGATGTTGATGTTACTCCTTCGCTCCCTCGCAATGCTGATCGCGAAACCGGCAGCCCGACCCGCTACTCCGGCGGGTCCGGCGCATCTGCTCCCGCTGGCCTCGCTGCTGACGGCGCTGCTGTTGGCTCCGGCAATTCCGGCACAGGCAGAGCTGGCGGTCACCCGGGGCTCTGCCCTAGCGGTTTCATCCGCCAGCCAGCCCGTGCCCGACGGCCGCCAGGACTGGACCTATACCCTGAAAGCCGGCGAAAGCTTTGTCGAGGT
>CAYMQO010000455.1:0-2033 GCA_964392405.1 uncultured Marinobacter sp. | reverse complement strand
ATCGTGTCCTCGGCCATTGCCGGCGTCGAGCCCCGGGTGATGGGTTACGGCCCGGTCCCCGCCAGTGAAAAAGCACTGGCACGCGCTGGCCTGTCCATCAAGGATATGGACGTCATCGAGATCAACGAAGCATTTGCGGCCCAGGTTATCGGCTGCACCACCAAACTGGGCATTGACCAGGCAGACCCGCGACTGAACCCGAACGGCGGCGCCATTGCCGTCGGCCACCCGCTGGGCGCGTCTGGTGCACGGATCGCGCTGACCGCGACTCGTCAGCTGGAGCGCATGGAAGGCCGTTATGCCCTGATCAGCATGTGCATCGGCGTCGGCCAGGGAATTGCCGCCGTGCTTGAGCGGTATCAGGACTGATAAGTAAATGATCAAGGCGGCGGAGCCAGAGTTCCGCCGCTCACATAACCCCCAACAGGGCGGCGCCGGGCTCCGGCATCGCTCATAAGTAATTCAGGAGACACACTATGGCTTCCGCTCCCTGGGACGACCTGCTTCAGTTTGACAAGCAGCTTGAAGAGACCGAGCGTCAGGTTCGCGACAGCATCCGTAATTTCTGCGACCAGCGGCTGATGCCGGGCATCCTCGAGGCCAACCGTCACGAGAAGTTCGACCGCAGCATTTTCAATGAGATGGGCGAACTGGGCATGCTCGGCGCGACCCTGCCGGAAGAATACGGCGGACCGGGCCTGAACCATGTCTGCTACGGCCTGATCGCCCGGGAAGTGGAGCGTGTGGACTCCGCCTATCGCTCCGCCCTGAGCGTGCAGTCCTCACTGGTGATGTTCCCCATCTTCTCCTATGCCAAAGAAGAAACCAAAAAGCGGATCCTGCCCAAGCTGGCCTCCGGGGAATGGGTCGGCTGCTTCGGCCTGACGGAACCGAACCACGGTTCTGATCCCGGCGGCATGGAAACCCGCGCCAAAAAAGTGGACGGCGGCTACCTGCTGAGCGGCTCGAAAACCTGGATCACCAACTCACCCATCGCGGATGTGTGCGTGGTGTGGGGCAAGCTGGATGGCAAGGTCACCGGCTTCATTATTGAACGCGAAGGCGCCAAGGGACTCGATACACCGAAGATCGAGGGCAAGTTCTCCCTGCGCGCCTCCGAAACCGGTTCCATCTTTATGGACGAGGTTTTTGTACCGGAAGAGAACAAGCTGGACGTTGAAGGCCTGCGGGGCCCGCTGAGCTGTCTGACCAAGGCCCGTTTCGGCATCAGCTGGGGCTCTCTTGGCGCTGCCGAATTCTGCTGGCATGCGGCCCGGAATTACACCATGGAGCGCAAGCAGTTTGGCAAGCCACTGGCCGCCAATCAGCTGATCCAGAAGAAACTGGTGGACATGCAGACCGAAATCACCCTGGGCCTGCAGGCAGTACTGCAGCTGGGTCGCATGATGGACGCCGGCGAAGCCACACCGGATGCCGTCTCACTGCTCAAGCGCAACAACTGCGGCAAGGCGCTGGACATCGCTCGGGTATCCCGGGATATGCACGGTGGCAACGGCATTTCTGATGAATACCACGTTATTCGTCACGTGATGAACCTGGAAGCCGTCAATACCTATGAAGGCACCCACGACGTTCACGCGCTGATTCTGGGCCGTGGCCAGACCGGACTGCAGGCGTTTAAGTGAGCGCCAGTCGCCAACCGTAACGCCAGGCACCACAGCCATGGAGTAACAGGACCTTCGGGTCCTGTTTTTTTCATGCTGAAGCCTTCATTATGCGGCGCGGCAGGATCAGGCGAGTAAAATCGGGCGTCCACCCCTATAATAGTGATCAACCATCCGGACCGGAGGACAGGGCCGGATGCCTGGGCCTGCGGCTTTCCAGGTCGATCTTACCCTCACCACGCCGTCAGCCATTCCGGATTAACGCACGTCCTGCCCGGACACAGGTCCGGTAATTGACAGGAAAAAGGCGTTCCTCCATCATACGTAAATTCTGCTATGCGGTATATGTTTTCGCTAGAACGAACCGAGAGGTTGATTCATGAACATGAACTACACGGCTGAAGAGCT
>CAYMQO010000454.1:0-2037 GCA_964392405.1 uncultured Marinobacter sp. | reverse complement strand
TTCAGGAGGTGGGGCTGGACAAGTTTGCCGGTAAGCGCAAGATTCTGAACATCATCCCCAGCATTGACACCGGAGTTTGTGCCGCTTCTACCCGCAAATTCAATGAGAAGGCGGGCAGCCTGGATAATACCGAAGTGCTGATCGTTTCTGCCGATCTGCCCTTTGCCGCCGGTCGTTTCTGTGGCGCAGAAGGCCTGAAGAACGTGCAGACGCTGTCTACCTTCCGCAATTACAGCTTCCAGCAGGACTATGGCGTCGCCATGCAGAACGGTCCCCTGGCCGGGCTATGCGCCCGTGCGGTAGTGGTTCTCGACGAGAACAACAAGGTCCTGCACAGTGAGCTGGTGGACGAGATCAAGAAAGAGCCGGATTACGACGCTGCGCTAGCGGTGCTCTGAGCCTGGAGATCTCGCTGACCGCCGGCTGTGAAGCGCTGCGATTACAAAAAAGGGCACCCGAAACAGGGCGCCCCTTTTTACTTGTGGCGGTTAGGCCTGGAAGTCAGGAAACCTTGATCACCAGTTTGCCGCGGTTCCGGCCCTGCAACAGCCCCTGAAAGGCGGTCAAAGTATTTTCAAAGCCCTCGACCACGTCCTCCTGGTATTTCACCTTTCCTTCCTTGAGCCACTGACCCATTTCCCGGCGGAAATCCGGCAGCAGTTCGCTGTGATCGGACTGTATAAAGCCCCGGAACATCAGTCGTTTGGTCAGAATCTGCCCCATGAAGGGAATAAGACGGTCTGGTCCTTCCGGCAGTTTGGTCTGGTTGTAGTGGGCGATCCGGCCACAGACCGGAATGCGGGCAAAGTTATTGACCAGCTTCATGACCGCCTCAAATACCTTGCCGCCAACGTTCTCGAAATACACATCGATCCCGTCCGGGCAGGCGACCTTGAGCTGCTCCTCAAAGTCATCGTCCTTATAATTCACACAGGCGTCAAAACCGTATTGGTCGACCACGTGCTGACACTTGTCCTCAGCACCAGCAACCCCCACAACACGGCAACCTTTCATTTTGGCGATCTGGCCAACCACCTGCCCAACGGCGCCGGATGCTGCAGATACCACGACGGTTTCACCGGCCTTCGGCTGGCCGAACTCCAGCAGCCCGACATAGGCGGTAAAGCCCGGCATGCCGATTACGCCGAGCCAGGCGCTGGGCGGCGCCAGATCCGGGTCAATACGGTACAGCATGTCCGGTTTGGCGATGGAATCGGTCTGCCAGCCGGTGCGGCCAATCACCAGATCCCCCGGTGACAGCTCCGGGGTGTTGCTCTCGACCACCTCGCTGACGGCCTCACCCGTCATCACATCGCCCAGGGCTACTGGTATTGCATAGGATGCGGAGTCGTTCATCCGCCCGCGCATATAAGGGTCGAGGGACAGATAGCGGGTCCTGAGCAGTACCTCGCCTTCGCCGGCGGTGGGCATATCCTTTTCTTCGAGCTTGAGATGGGTTTCGTCCGGCATACCCACCGGGCGGTCCACCAGGGTGAATTGTTGTTTTATCGACATACTGCACCTCTTTGTTTCATTGTGGTTTTTTTATAGTTGCACAAGAAGCTCGGGTCCATGAGAATAGCTTACGAAATTGATTTTCGCGAAACGAAACCAGGAGATAATAATGACAAGTATCGCACTCGAAGATCTTCCAAACTACAAGGGCAAGGTAATTGGTGAAAGCCCTTGGAAAAACATCAGCCAGGAAATGATCCAGGCCTTTGCCGACGCAACCGGTGACCATCAGTGGATTCATGTTGACGTCGAGCGCGCCAGAAAAGAGGCACCCTGGGGTGCTCCGGTGGCCCACGGCTTCCTGACCCTGTCGCTGATCCCGCAACTGAATCAGCAGGCCATGACCGTAACCGGCCCCGCTGCCACCATCAACTACGGCATGAACAAGGTCCGCCTGCCTAACGCAGTGAAATCCGGCTCGGATATACGCTCAAGGATCGAACTGGTGAACGTGGAAGAAGTGGATGACAAGCGGGTACTAGCCACTTATAAAACCGTGATTGAGGTCAAGGGCGAAGACAA
>CAYMQO010000453.1:0-2047 GCA_964392405.1 uncultured Marinobacter sp. | reverse complement strand
CAGCTCTTCAATATGCCGCCGATGATCCCCCAGAAATTCCGTTAACTGCTGCTTGTAGGCCGCGTTGTCCAACCGCTCGATAGCTGCCTCGTACGCCGCGATGGCGTCGTAGTCCAGTTGGATCAGGTCATTCAGATCTGACGTTACCTTGCTTGCGTCGGTTACGGTAGCCATAAGGTTCTCCTCTCATAATGGTCTCATCAGCTGCTGGTAGCCCGATCCGATGATCAGGCAGTTACCTGAGCCAGAGCGCTGGTAGACCTGCGAAGATCGGGCCAGATTTCCGTAGCTTGCGGATCGCCGACAAGATGGCGGGATGCCGGGCGTTTGTGACGAGGCAGCATGGGGTGAGGGTAAGGGGTCAGGGGCCGAAAGTGTGGCAGGTTTACTGACAGCCGGTAAATTTTACAGACTCTCACCGTTTATCAAGCCTGGAATAGCTTCATGCTAGCCAGTCCGTTGCAGGGCGTTCAGTAGCTCATCCTTGGTCATTTTACTGCGGCCTGAGATGCGCTTTTCCTGGGCTCTCGCGTATAGCTCGTCCCGGCTGAGGTCTTCAATATCAGATTTCTGCTTTTTGCTGCCCTTGCGTGACGAAGGGACTTTAGTGGGTGGGCTCTTGTCGGGCACCTTGCCTTTCAGGCGGTCCTTGAGTACCTGCATCAGGTCGACCACGTTGCTTTCCTGGGCACCGTCGTCTTCGGGGGCCTGCTCAGCTTCAAGCACGTCCTTACCTGCCTTCAGCTTCTGGTTAATCAGTTTACGGAGCCGGGCGGCCTGTTCTTCCTGAAGAACGCTGGGGTCCAGCTTGTTTTTTGACAGCGCCTTGATCGCCTGTCGTAGTTCTTTGGCGAGTTTCTTGTCGGCCGCTGGTTTTTCCGGCAGGCCGACCTGAGCTGGTGAGCGGATCTCATCGTGGAAACGCAGGGTTTCTGCCCGAAGGATACCCCTTTCCGCCATGATGGCGATCAGGTACTCACGATCCCGCATCACAAAAGTGGCGATTCCGGCGCGCTGCTCTTCCTCCATGGACCTGGCAAGCAAACGGTAGGCTTTATTCGTGTCGGAATCGGGGGCGAGAAAATAGCCCCGTTCGAAAAAGACCGGGTTGATCTCGGCCAGGGGAACGAAGCGGCCAAGGTCGATTTCCCGGGTTTTCTCCGGCGCCAGGGCTTCGAGCTCTTCATCCTCCACGATCACGAACTGGTCTTTGTCGACCGGATACCCCCGCACGATGTCGTCCCGGGTCAGCGCCTTGTCTTCCTTCTCACAGAAATACTGCCGACGCAGCGGGTTGCCTTCCTCATCCACCATATTCAGGGACAGTGATTTGCCCCGGTTGGCGGGAAACAGTGACACCGGCAGGCTGACCAGCCCGAATACGATGATGCCGGACCAGAAGGGTCGGGGTTGATGAGGCTCCTGCGCCTCGTCTTTTTCCTCTGCTTTATTTTCTGCTTTTTGCGGCTTTTTTCGTGCCATGCTTTTGCTCCTTCAGGCTCGCTTCCAGGGCGGCGGCGATGTTATCCACGGGCTTCCTGCGGGCAGGAGCCTTGCGTCGCACACGGCCGCCCTTGCGCTTTTTGTCAATCAGTTCGAGCACCCGGCCCCGGTATTCGTCCTGATAGGATTCCGGTTCAAATTCGGCGTCCAGCATGCCAATCAGCTGCCGGGCCATGGCCAGCTCTTTTTTATCCAGAGCCTTGCCTTTCGGCGCTTCCAGCTCCGAGGCAGCAACCACCTGATCCTGGTACCGCAGGGACATCAGCATGGGGTAGCCCTCATACAGCCGTAATGCGCCGTAGTATTCCTTGTTGCGCATGACCCAGTGGGCAAGCCCTTCGCGACCGGAATGGGCGAGTTCTGCGATCAGGGCTGCCCAGGCTGCGTCGGCGCCATCCGGGCCCAGGTAGTAAGGGCGGTCATACCAGCGATGGTCAATGGCCCGTTCCGGCAGGAACTCAAGGATATCGATACGGCGGGATGGCTCCGGCCGGAGGTCTTCCAGCTCCTCCTGAGCGAAGAAGACTGAGCTGCCTTCATCGGT
>CAYMQO010000452.1:0-2052 GCA_964392405.1 uncultured Marinobacter sp. | reverse complement strand
CGGTTTTCGCCGGTCGCGCGGGCGGTACCCATCATTGCCATGCCCATTTCCGACATCACGGTCTTAACGTCGGCAAAGTCGACGTTGATCATACCGTTGCGGGTGATGAGATCAGCGATACCCTGGACCGCACCCAGCAGCACGTCGTTGGCAGAGCCGAACGCGTCCAGCAGGCTGGTTTTCTTACCCAGTACGGCCAGCAGCTTTTCGTTGGGGATGGTGATCAACGAGTCGACGCTTGCTTCCAGGTCCTTGAGACCGGCTTCCGCGACACTCATGCGCTTGCCACCTTCAAACTGGAACGGCTTGGTCACCACCGCCACAGTCAGAATGCCCATTTCCCGGGCCACTTCGGCTACTACTGGAGCAGCACCGGTTCCGGTGCCACCGCCCATGCCGGCGGTAATAAAGACCATGTCGGCGCCCTTGATGGCGTCGGCAATACGGTCACGATCTTCCATCGCAGCCTGGCGGCCGATTTCCGGATTGGCACCGGCGCCAAGGCCTTTGGTGATATTGCCGCCAAGCTGGATCACCTGCCGGGCATCAAGGTTCTGCAGAGCCTGCGCATCGGTGTTGGCGCAGATAAACTCAACCCCTTCAACGTCGCTGTTCAGCATGTGGCGTACCGCGTTACCACCGCCACCGCCAACACCGACAACCTTGATCACAGCGTTTTGCTGGATATTATCGACGAGTTCAAACATTCCCCTTCTCCTTCGTGCTGTGTTCAGCCAGAACCCGGCTGATTATTTGCTCGAGACACCTTCGTTCGTGCGCTTATTCAGAAGTGCCCGGTAAACCAGGCCTTCATGCGTTCAAACAGGGAAGGCGCATCTTCTCCCCTGAGAACGGGTCCCCGGCCCAGATCCATCTGGCGGAAACCGTGAATCAGCAACCCGACGCCAGTGGCGTAGATCGGGTTGTTGACGACTTCAGTCATGCCGGACACCGCCTGCGGTGACGCAAGCCGGACCGGCATATGGAAAATTTCTTCGGCCAGTTCCACTACGCCTTCCATGGTGGACGAACCGCCGGTAACGACGATCCCGGCTGGAACCAGCTCTTCAAACCCGCTGCGCCGCAGCTCGGACTGAACCAGGGTAAAAAGCTCCTCGTAGCGGGGCTCAACCACTTCCGCCAGCGCCTGACGGGACAGGTTCCGGGGAGGCCGGTCACCCACGCTGGGCACCTTGATGGTTTCCTCGGCCCCGGCCAGCTGGGTCAGCGCGCAGGCATACTTGATTTTGATATCCTCGGCGTTCTGGGTGGGCGTGCGCAGAGCCATGGCAATATCGTTGGTGACCTGATCACCCGCGATGGGGATTACCGAGGTATGGCGGATCGCGCCGCCGGTAAAGACCGCGATATCAGTGGTACCTCCGCCGGTGTCCACCAGACAGACACCCAGCTCTTTCTCATCCTCGGTCAGCACCGAATGGGCTGACGCCAGTTGTTCCAGGATGATGTCATCCACTTCAAGGCCGCAGCGGCGTATGCACTTTTCAATGTTCTGGGCTGCGTTGACGGCGCAGGTCACCAGGTGCACCTTGGCTTCCAGCCGCACGCCGGACATGCCAAGGGGCTCCTTGATGCCCTCCTGGTTATCAATCACGAATTCCTGCGGCAGGATGTGCAGAATCTTCTGGTCCGCCGGGATGGCCACGGCCTGGGCGGCATCGATCACCCGATCAATATCCGCCTGGGTCACTTCCCGGTCCCGGATCGCGACAATACCGTGGGAGTTCAGGCTCTTGATATGGCTGCCCGCAATGCCCGCGTACACCGAATGGATACGGCAACCGGCCATCAACTCCGCCTCTTCCACTGCCCGCTGGATCGCCTGTACCGTGGTTTCAATATTGACCACCACGCCGCGCTTGAGCCCACGGGAGGGATGAGAGCCGATACCCACCACTTCGATGGATCCGTCGAGCTTGCGCTTGCCGACAATGGCCACCACCTTGGAGGTGCCAATATCCAGTCCGACAATCATGTTTTCCGTATCAACCGATGACATGCAGCTCACCAATAGCCATTCTATGAATTATT
>CAYMQO010000451.1:0-2092 GCA_964392405.1 uncultured Marinobacter sp. | reverse complement strand
CCTGACTTAAACGATCTGGGTATTAAAACCGGGCTATAAGAAGGTGGCTGGTCGTGGTGGCTCACGGAACCGGACGTGCGGATACCCAAGGGAAAGGATGTTTCACGCCGTTGGCAAGCGGGTTCTGTCGCTCCATCATGGAGCCATAGGAAACATACACTTAGGCGACACGACCAGCCAAGCAGCATACCGCAAGCTCACCGTTTGTGAGATTAAGTCCATCCCGCCGTAAGATGAAGACCATCCTGAATTTTAGTTCACAAACATGAGGTTCCAATCTCCAGCCTGGCCCCGTTACTGATGCATTGCCTGAAACCATCCGCGGAACTCTGTTCACAAACCGCTGCCAAATCGTGAAAGCCTCCCCTGAATCACATCGATAAAGTTCATCACGGGTGCTGGTAACCCGGTTAATAATCAACCAAGTGCAACGTCTCAGGGAGTAACACCATGTTTAATACCATTGCAAAAAAATCGGCACTATCACTTCTCATCGCGGGCAGCTTCCTGTTTTCCGCAGGCGCATTTGCAGCTGCCCCGGGCACCGGTGGCGGTGGCAACACCTGCCAGGAAGATTGCGGCTTTGAACGGGGACCGGATCCGTCCGTAGCCATGCTGGAAGCCCCCAACGGACCCTACACCGTGCGTAGTACCAACGTTTCGCGGTTTACCAGCGGTTTCGGCGGCGGCACCATTCACTACCCCACCGGTCAGACCGAGCCTATGGCCGGCATTGTGGTGATTCCCGGATTCCTGTCCGGCGAGGGTTCCGTTGACTGGTGGGGACCGAAACTGGCCTCATACGGCTTTGTTGTGATGACCATCGCCACCAACTCCGGCTGGGATCAGCCGCCCAGCCGCGCCCGCCAGCTGAACGCTGCCCTGGACTACCTGGTGAGCCAGAACACGGATAGAAGCAGCCCGGTCAATGGCATGATCGACACCAGCCGTCTCGGTGCCGTCGGTTGGTCCATGGGCGGTGGCGGCACCCTGCGGGTAGCAACCGAGGGACGGCTCCAGGCTGCGATCCCGCTGACGCCCTGGGACACTTCCAGCAGCCAGTTCCGCAATGTGAAGGCTCCGACCCTGATCTTTGCCTGCAGCGCAGATACTGTCGCGCCGGTCGCCATGCACGCCTCGCCGTTTTACAGAGCGCTACCTGACAATATTTCCAAAGCCTTTATTGAAATTCGCGGTGGTAGTCACTTCTGCGCAAACGGTGGTGGCCTGATCAACAACAACGAACTGCTTGGCCGCCTTGGTGTGTCCTGGATGAAACTGCATCTGGACAAGGACGAGCGCTACAAGCAGTTCATCTGTGGCCCTCGTCACGAGTCTGACCGTTCTATTTCCGAGTACCGCGGAAACTGTTCCAACTGAAGTAAGCCAGGTAACCAGAGCCGATCGCTCCATCTGGTTTGCCAGGCTGACATAGGCGCTCCTGAAGCCGGCCCTGCCCTGACAGGGCCCGGCTTTTCTGAGACTGTGCACCTCGGCAAAGCCTATCAAGATCAGGCATATCCGGGAGATGTACATGGTGTTCCAAGCCCACTATGCCACTACACCCGGATCTCATCACCCAGGCTGCCGAAATGCTCAATGCGGGCATAGTTGGCGTTCGCATGGGCGATCACCTGCATGGCATTATTCTGTCAATGGCCCAACAGAGCGACCAGAATGTTCAGGGCGAAAAAACTCATCAGAAAGCCCCCGAAAAACGGTTTCAGTTCCCGATGCCGCTGGCGGGCGCCCTGAAAGGCCCGCAGTCCGGCCACCGTGGCCACCAGCGACAACCAGGGCAGCAGCGATGGCAGCCATCCGGCGCCGGCAAGGATGTGGGCAAGCGTCGCCAGAAAGCAGGCCGCCACACCCAGAGTCATGCAGACCCCAACGGTGCCCGTGACACCCAGCACCTGGACGTAGCCGTTGCTGCCGGGATCCTCATGCTGCGGCCACCGGAGTTTGCGCCCGAACTCCAGGTGGAGAAAGGCCAGCACATGGGCCACCACAACCACAGTCGCCAGCCATGGCTCTGGCAAGGCGCCCTGCCCCGCCAGATACAGGCACACATAGAGGTTCAGGGCTGCGCTGA
>CAYMQO010000450.1:0-2099 GCA_964392405.1 uncultured Marinobacter sp. | reverse complement strand
CCGACGAGGCCTGGTTCGCCCATCACGCTCCGCTGCCTGCTGTGCCCCAGTTTGGCGACGAAGGCGCGGCTAATCACACCCGCTTCTGCTCCAGTCATGGAGAGCGGGGTGTGGAGCTGTTCGTGTATGGGCAGAAAGCCTTCGACAACCGTGGGCCGAAGCCCCGGCGCTTTCCGGCACGGCAGACGCTGGAGGCGTCCCAGGCAGTGGCCCGTCTGCATGGACTGAAACAGGAGCGGACGGTGTTTGCGCAGCAGCATCCGACAGCCGTCGACGCTGGAGTCTTCCATAACGATGTGATCGCGGTGGGTAACGAGAATCTGCTGTTCTACCATGAGCAGGCCTTTCTGGATGAGGCTTCCCTGCTGTCCGAGCTGCGCAGAAAGCTGGGTGAGGTGCCCCTGGAGACCCTACGGGTCAGCGCAGATCAGGTGCCGCTGGTGGATGCGGTCTCGTCTTATCTGTTTAACAGTCAGTTGCTGTCAGTAGATGGCGGCATGTTACTGGTCGTGCCTGCGGAATGTCGGGAAGTGGAGACGGTTGACCGCTTTCTGGATGGGTTGCTGGCGGACGACAACCCCCTGATCGGCATTGAGACGTTCGACGTGCGCCAATCCATGCGTAACGGCGGCGGCCCTGCCTGCTTGCGGCTCCGGGTTGCACTGGATGATGATGCGCTGGCAGCGATGAATCAGGGCGTGTTAATGACCGACGACCTCCATGATCGTCTGGTGGCCTGGGTTCAGGGCCATTATCGGGACGAGCTGTCACCGGCGGACCTGGCGGATCCGGCTCTGCTGGAAGAAAGCCGGCACGCACTGGACGAGTTGACCGGAATCCTTGGGCTGGGGTCAGTCTACGACTTTCAGCATGAGGTATGATCGGGTGGAGCAGAAGCCTCTGCGTTCGCAGTCTTTCTGATCATGAGTGCCACTCGGTGGCCAACCGGCACGTTTGGGTTGGGGAAGATCACGGCCTCCGGCTGCTCACCGACCCGGTACTCACGTTCAGCATCATTCCAGATGAGAGTGTCCGGAGGGAACTCGGTAAAGTTGGCCACATCATCGGCCACGTGAAACCGAAAACCGGGGCCGGTATGGATGACTTCGTGCACCACCTGGAAAATTTCGGAATCGTCAGCCTCACCGGATTCTTCAAACGGATGCTCTGCCAACAGGTGAATCAGGGTTTCTCGGAGGCGGCTTAGTCCGGACAGCTGGTTCTGGCCGAAAGGCCGGACTTTGCCGAGCTCAAGGGTAAAACTCTCTGCCCCCAGAGTTTCGGAACTGAAACCTGAAAACGTGCTGGCGCGCTGGTGCTGAAGCAATACCGTTCCGATGCCGGAGAGCCGGAGCAGGTCAAGCTCCTCACGGGGCACCTGCCGTCCTTCCACAAAGGGGTAGAGGGCAAATTTCTCCCGCTGGGACGCCCGGATGGCGGTATGCAGGTCGTAGTGTCGTAAGGGCAGGCCGGCCTCTGTGCAGTAGCGTGCAAACTCCTGACAGGCAGCCTCCAGCTGACTGGCCCGTCGGGTCTCATAACTGTCCGGATAGTCCTTCCAGGCGCCTGAGAATAACCGGTTCAGGTTGTGTTCGCTGAACCTCGTCTCGCGCACCATGGCCGGCGGGTTCCCGAGAATCAGCAGGAGTGGAATCCGGGGCTGGAGCTGTCCCTGCACCAACTCGGTAACCATGGCATTCAGGAGCTCGATCGGTGCTGTTTCGTTGCCGTGGATGCCGGCAGAGAGAATCAGCCCGGACGCGCCCGAACCGGACGGTGGCCAGTAACCTAGCAGACCTGTATCCAGACGCTGAAGCTGTGCCCTGCCCGGCAGTGCCAGTGTGGTCTTTGTGCAGGGCTTGTCGTTCAGCGCCAGAGTATGGGCCAGCCAGTCCCTGTGGTTGTCGAACAGAGGCTGTGGCCGGCCCACGAGACTAGCCTCCGGCGGGCCGCTGGTGGCGCAGCAGGCGGTTTTCCAGTTTGCGGAAGGCAAACACCAGCAGGAAAGTGAGCGCCATATAGATCAGCGCGACCCCGATAAACGCCTCAAAGGGAGCGTAAAAGCGGGAGTAGATATTCCGTGCTGCGCCGGTCAGGTC
>CAYMQO010000449.1:0-2103 GCA_964392405.1 uncultured Marinobacter sp. | reverse complement strand
TGGGTGTGGTGTTATCAGAAATCTGGTGGCTGGATGATCTGGCGGAAGACAGCGCAGACGATGGCCAGTATTCCTTCATGCTGGTCGCTGCGCCCCTGAAAGTGGAACAGGGCACGGGTTCACCGGTGAATCCGGTGGCTATCAAATAACCGGAGCTGGCAAACAGGCCGAGCCCCGGCATTACCGGCGCCGGATCCCTGCTACCGGACAGAGTACACGCCCGTCAGTCCCGGTTTTCCAGATTCCGCCCTCGATCTGACGAGTCCTGGTTACCACCTCGTGCCTCACCGGCGTTCTCGCCCGCATCATCAACGGCGCTGTCACCCGCTCGCTCGTTGTCGCCGGTACGATCACTGTTGCGATTACCAACACTCTGCTCACCACCCCGGGACGGCTGCTCGTCAGCGCGCTCAGTGGCGGGTGCGTCGGGCTGGTTATCACCGGTTGGACGAATCGCCTGGCCTTCGGGTGTATTGGCCCAGGCTGACGCGGTCAGCAAAAGCATGGACGCGATGGCAGCGGAAATGGATTTATTCATGACGCCTCCCTGTTGGGTTGGGAATGTTTTTAATATTGCACCGGGTCGACGGGATTTAAAGCGCAGTCGAGTTACCAAAGGGACACACTGTGCCTGGGGCACTTCTGATGGGCGGTAACAAATACTCACAGCAGACTGCAAAAATGCCCCCAACTTCACAAAGCCTGTCTTATACTGAGACACTTGATCCGCGGTCGTGCGGGGCAGGTTCCTCGGTTATAGTGGAAGCAGGCCGTATTGCTTATGTCCGTGACCCGTCGTTCTCCAGGTGTTCAGACCCACTGGGTTATTCCCCTGATCTGGCGCCACCGCAGCCTGTCCTTTCTGGCGCTGTTTATTACCCTGGCCAGCCATATCGGTTTGCAAGGCCATAGCCCGTGGCTCTTTATACCCCTGGCAATCAGCTTTCTGGGCTGGCCGCCACTGGCCTATGTCCGTGCCCAGCGGGCATCGCGCCCGGTCTATTCGGAACTGAATAATCTAATCGTCGATTCGGTCATTTTTGGCTGGTGGATCTCCACCCTGGGCTTTTCGTTATGGATTACGTTTATTCTCGGCGTCGGCACTGCCATGAACCTGGTCGTGTTCCGGGGAGTTATCGGGCTGTTGCAGGCTTTTGCCGGACTGGGAGCCGGGATTCTGCTGGGCGGCGTAACGGGCGGTTTCTATCTGCAACCTGACATCCACTGGCTGACGACGACCTTTGCCGTGGCTTTTATCTCGATTTATCTGCTGAGGATCGGGCATCTCTCATTTCACCGCAATGCTTCACTGCGGCGTACGCGGGAACGCCAGCGGATCACCGAAATGGAGCTCAAGCGCCAGATCGGGGAAAATCATGCGCTCCAGGAAAAGCTGGTAGAGCAGGCCAACCGGGACCCGTTAACCGGTCTGTACAATCGCCGCTATCTGGAAGACAGCCTGAGCCGGGAGATGAGTCGCTGCCTGCGGGAGAAGGAGCCCCTGAGCCTGGTGATGATCGACCTGGACCACTTCAAGGCGGTGAACGATATCCACGGCCACGCCGCTGGCGACCGTATACTGATAAAAATGGCCAGTGTGATGTTAAGCCTCTGCCGGGCCAGCGATATTGTTTGCCGGATTGGCGGGGAGGAATTTCTGGTCGTGCTGCCGGGCACCGACCTCGATGCTGCGAAAGCCCGGGCAGAGGAGTACCGCCGCACTCTGGAGAGCGCTCCGCCGGAGCCCGACGAAAGCGACATTCCGATCACACTGTCCGCAGGCGTAGCCTGTAGTTATGGCGACACCCAGCCCCACGACCTGATCCGCCAGGCAGACCAGGCGCTGTATGAAGCCAAGGAGACGGGACGTAATCGGGTGGTCAGCCAGCGCTCGCCGTTATCGACGCCCTGAAGAATCAGACCAGAGCTGTCCCGATAACTCTCACTCCGCCGCCAACGGCCCACCCACTGCCACCTCATCCGGGAAATGCCGGATGCGCAGCGTCAGGTAAACACCGACCGCGAGAACCACAAAGGTAAAGCCGAAGGCGACCTTGAAGCCGCCGCCGCTTTCAATCAGCCAGCCCGCCACCGCGGGGCCAA
>CAYMQO010000448.1:0-2112 GCA_964392405.1 uncultured Marinobacter sp. | reverse complement strand
ATGTGATCAACGCAAGTTTCATCCGTGCAGCCAGCGGCACGGTCTGTTAACAAAAAGCCGGTTATGGCAAGGGGCTGGCATTCGTGCCACTACCGGTTCCTTTATCCAGCTGTTTCCGAAGCCTGACTGCTCAAAAATGCAACAGAAACAGCAAAAAGGTGCAATCAGCCCTGACCCACAAGGGCCATAACCTCTGATAGCACCTCCTCTATACTCAACCCCGTAGAATCAATGACTTGCGCATCATCCGCAGGTTTGAGCGGGGCCGCCGAACGATTCATGTCACGCTCATCGCGGGCCCGGATTTCCTCTAAAAGGTTCTGGATATTAACATCGACGCCAGCCGCCTTCAACTGAAGGTGGCGCCTTGTTGCACGCTCTTCGGCACTGGCGGTCAGAAAGATTTTTACCGGGGCGTCCGGGAACACGACGGTTCCCATATCACGGCCGTCTGCGACCAGCCCCGGGGGCTGGCGGAAGTCCCGCTGGCGCTGCAGAAGTGCATCACGAACCGCCTGGATTACCGCCACCCTGGAAGCGCCGTCGCCGGTCTCTTCCGTGCGTATATCGCTGGTGACGTCCTCGCCCGCCAGAAAGACCCGCACGGGCTCCCCGGCTGGCGTGGGCTGGAACGATACGTCGAGACCTGCTGCTACCGCGACCAGTCCGGCCTCATCCGATAATGCCACCCCCTGGCGACGGGCCGCCAGCGCAGTCAGGCGGTAGAGGGCGCCGCTGTCCAGCAGGTGCCAGCCAAGACGACGGGCCAGCATCTGGGTCACCGTACCCTTGCCGGCTCCACCGGGACCGTCAACGGTTACGACCGGGACCTTATCGGCTTGCGCTTGCACCGTCACCCCTCCTCGGACCGGATGCGAATTCCCACCTGGGTCGCCAGCTCAACAAAGCCCGGGAACGATGTGGCGACGTTGGCGCAGTCGTTGATCACAATCTCACCCGTGGCCCGCAGGGACGCCACCGCGAAGGACATGGCGATACGGTGATCGCTGTGGCTGTCCAGCTCGCCGCCGGTGATGGTCTGACCGCCTTCGATAATAATGCCATCCGCCGTGACGGTGGTTTTGACGCCGACCGCCTTGAGACCATCGGCCATGACCTGGATGCGGTCGCTCTCTTTCACCCGCAATTCTTCCGCACCCCGCAGCACGGTACGGCCTTCGGCACAGACGGCGGCAATAAACAGCACCGGAAACTCATCAATGGCCAGTGGCACCTGCTCTTCGGGGATTTCGATGCCCCGAAGCTGCGCGCTACGCACCCGCACATCGGCCACTGGCTCACCACCGATCTCCTGCTCATTGGAGATTTCGATATTGGCGCCCATCAGCTTCAGAATATTGATAATGCCGGTACGGGTCTCATTCATCCCCACATGGCGAAGGGTTAGGTCGGAACCTTCGGCAATGGTGGCAGCCACCATCAGGAACGCCGCTGACGAAATATCGGAGGGGACATCAATATGACAGGCGGTAAGCTCGCCCCCGCCGATTACGCTGGCGGTCGCCCCGTCCCGGTGGACGTGATAACCAAAACCTTCCAGCATACGTTCGGTGTGATCACGGGTCGGTGCGGGTTCGTGCACAGACGTCATGCCTTCTGCGTAGAGTCCGGCCAGTAACAGGCAGGACTTGACCTGGGCACTGGCCACCGGCATGTCGTAGTGGATACCGGAAAGCTTGTGACCACCACGGATTTTCAGGGGCGGCCGCCCGCCCTCCTCGGTCTCGATCACAGCGCCCATGGCCCGCAATGGGTCTGCCACCCGGTTCATGGGCCGGCGGGAAAGGCTGTCGTCCCCGGTGAGCTCGGTATCAAATGCCTGGGCGGCGAGCAGGCCGCAGAACAGGCGCATGCCGGTGCCGGAGTTCCCCAGATAGATGGGACCCCGGGGCGCCTGCAGCCCATGCAGACCGACGCCGTGGATGCGAACCCGGCCATTCTCGGGGCCTTCGATGGTAACCCCCATATCGCGGAAGGCCTGTACCGTCGCCAGGCTGTCCTCTCCTTCGAGGAAGCCTTCAACTTCCGTTACGCCCTGGGCCAGGGCCCCGAGCATAATGGACCGGTGGGAGATGGACTTGTCACCAGGCA
>CAYMQO010000447.1:0-2114 GCA_964392405.1 uncultured Marinobacter sp. | reverse complement strand
GGCTAGAGCCAGGTTAACGCTTGTGAATGGTTTTCACGGACAGCGCAAGGAAGAAGCGTGTGCAAGCCGATACAGCAATCAATCGTTATGCCACCAGTGATTTTCGTGCCACGCCTGTTCTGGCACTTGCGGACTTGATGGGGTTCGATACGGAGCACAAGCGTCAGATGAGGTCGAATCTCGATTATTACGGAAGCCTGTTATGCGGCGTGGCGGTTCACCGCCATCTGGACGACAGGGCTCATATTGACGTTAATCGTCGTATAAATGATGAGGTTCCCCCGAGCAAGTTGCAGGCGAAACTGCGCGAACTGATCGTTATGCAACGGGTTCAGCCATACTGGTTCATGTGGTCACTGAGTGATGAAGAGCTCCAGGAGTTTTTTGAGTTCAATTCATCCGTGGCGAGTGTAACTGGGCATATTCTTCCTGTTAGTCCGGAAGGGCTTGTAGGAGGTCTGACTGTCGCAGGTGTTGCGGCCACAACTTATGAAGTTGCTACCCATGGGGCAAAAACCGTTGCCAGTAACCGGGTCAGGGCAGTAGCGGGTAGTCCGCTGGTTGAAGCAGTAGCCAGGCGCCTGGGGGTTAGTACTGCCGGCGTCGCCGGGGCAGGGTATGCCGCGATTCCAGTTGCCATTGTTGTCGCTGGCCTCAATGTCATGGCAAAGAAGAACTCTGCTAAGGCAAGGCGTGAGTTGGCAGCTCGCGGCCTTCTGGCCTACGACGAGCTGTAATGGTATTGCTTTCCGCCGGCACGGGAGTCGTAGCATGGTTCATTTTTATGATCGTGCTGCGACGACTACTGGCCCAGCCAGAGTTGTTAAGGCAGGCGAAGCTGTGGGCCGGCGTAACAATGGTGCTGACATCCAGTCTGTTCGCGCTGGCCGTTATGTTTGCGTTGGCTGTTAGTGACCCGAGTCTTCTGAAGTCAGAGATCTTCTTTATTTTATTTAGCGTGTTTCTGGCTCTTTCGGCGGTAACCGGCGTTCAGATTTCCCGGAAGGCCTCGTCATGATATCTACCGGTGTCGCCGCGTCCAAAGCTTCAGGTTTCTGTCTCATAATGTTGGGTTTGGTTTATGCCATTACAGGGTCAGGCGCAAGAGCGGAAACTGAAGCATTGGATCCCGGATTATTGGACCACGCACGTCGTTCCCTTAACCTCAGCCTATGTGCTGTCGTATTTGAAGAAGAGCATGAGGATAAAAAGCTTGCTAATCAGTATCAGGATGGCAGTGTCCGGGCCGAGCTGCTGATTCGGCAGGGCGGCTGGAGCGAAGAAGAGATCCTCGGCGCACACCAGCGTGTATTGCACGAGGACTTTTCCTTTACATTGTCACCTGAGATCACCTGGTGGGAATTCCGGAAATCCTACTTCTCGAGACAGCGGTGTGATGGCGCGCTGACGTCAGTGACCGGGCAAGCGAAATAGGCCGGGACCATGATTATGATTGTGCTGGCGCTTTTTCTTTTCGGTCTGGGAGCCTTATGGCATGGCTGGCGGCTTTCCGCCAGCCAAAGCAATGACGGATCTGTTCGTCGTGCGATCAATGTTATGGTGACGGCGGGCCTTTTGGTTGCGGCAACGGTGGTTCTTCTGAACGAGCGCCTGGGCGTGAATGTCGGGTTTTGGCCAGCACTGCTGATTTTCGGTATTTTTCTCATGTTTGCTGATTCAGCCTACTCGGCATTACGGTTCCATGTCGAGGACCGCGATACCTGTAACCGATAGGTATCAAGCCGGAGGTGTGAGCCCTGGCAATCCATCCCCTGTCAGGTGGCACGCGGGCTTGCGCGAGCTTCACTCATCATTGCGCCCTTCCAGATACTGCTGCAACTGCTCCCGCAGAGCCTTTGGCAGGCGGGTGATGGTGAGGGCGTCCTTGTCACGGTCGTAGTAGACCGCCTGGTTGACCAGGTCTGATGAGAACGACAGGCTCATGCCGCCGCCCGAGCCGGCGATGCGGACCAGTTTTTTAACCTTGCGGTGGTCCGGGTGCAGGACGCCGCTGGGCGGGAGCTCCGTGGCCTGGGCGGCGAATTCCTGAAACCGCTCAGGCTGGTTTTCATCCAGATAGCCAGAAAGCGCGCTAATTTCCACCGGCTCTCCCA
>CAYMQO010000446.1:0-2119 GCA_964392405.1 uncultured Marinobacter sp. | reverse complement strand
AACGTCACCCCCAACGGTTTCAATGAGACCGCCACCAGCTTTATTCCACCCCTGTCGGCGATTGAGCGCATTGAGGTGATTCGCGGGCCCATGTCGACCCTTTACGGTTCCGACGCCATGGGAGGCGTCATCAACATCATCACCAAGAAAGTGACCGATGAATGGACCGGCTCGGTTACCGTCCAGCAGACCCTGCAGGAAGACCGGGACTACGGAAACGACACCACCACAGAGTTTTTCACCACCGGACCTCTTGTTGAAAACATGCTGGGATTACAGGTCCGTGGCCGGGTTTATGACCGTGGCGAGTCGGATCTTCGGTTTGATGACGGCAGTGTGGTCAACCGCCGCGGTGCTGCCCCGGTTGAAGGCCGGACCTACAGTATCGGCTCCCGGCTGACCCTGACTCCAACTCAGGATCACGACCTGTATGTGGATTTTGAACGTGGTCGTCAGGTTTATGACAACGATAACTGCCAACTGGGAAATCTGGACGGTTATAGCATCCCCCGGGGAGTCAGCAGTAACACAGTGGGTTGCGTTAACGAGGATCCTGACACCATTAACGGTTACAGCGACGAGCTTCGCTTTTACCGGGATCAGGTGGCCCTGGGGCACACTGGCCGTTTCGACGTCGGTACCCTGACCAGCACACTGACCCACAACAAGACCGAGACACTGGGCCGTACCATTCCCGGCACCCGCGGGGCCGCCTACGCGCCACCGTTTGACTACATGGTGGCAGGAACAGACCGGACTCTGGAATCCAAAGACCTGATTCTGGACAGCAAGTTTGTTGCGCCCGTCGGCGAGTCCCATATTGTGACAGTAGGTGGCCAGTACTGGGACGCTGAAGTTACCGACGGTATCGCTGGTGAGGACTTTGAGCGGACGTCCTGGGCGCTGTTCCTGGAAGATGAGTGGAGCCTGACCGATGACCTCTACCTGACCCTTGGTGCCCGCCACGAGAAATACGATGGTTTTGACGGCCAGGTCAGCCCCCGGGCATACCTGGTGTGGAACCCGCACAGCCAGTGGACCTTCAAGGGGGGCGTCAGCCGGGGCTTCAAGGCGCCGACCGTCAACCAGCTGCACGACGGTATATCGTCGGTGAGCGGACAGGGCAGAACGATCGAGTTTGGTAACCCGGACCTGGAGCCGGAGATTACCACCAACACCGAGCTGGGCGCCTATTACGACAACCTGGATGGCTTCAAGGCGAATGTGACGGTTTTCCACAACCGCTTCAAGGACAAGATTGATTCGGGGCCGTCGATCCCTAACTGTTTTGCGGCCGATGCACCGGGACTGCCGGGCTGTATCAGCTACGGCCCGGGTTTCACGCAGGAAGACTTCAGTCAGGACATCAATATCGGCAAAGCGGAAACCCGCGGCATTGAGCTGGGTAGCAGCTGGCAGTTTGCGCCGAACTGGAGGCTGTCCGGTAACTACACTTTCACCGACAGTGAACAGAAGAGTGGTGACAATGAAGGCCGGCCGCTGACCAATACGCCAAAGCATCTGCTGAACGCCGCAATCAACTGGCAGGCAACGCCGGTACTGGATCTGTGGTTCAAAGGCGAGTACCGCAGCGAGCGTGAGCGCTTTACGGACAGGTATGAAAACCTGACAGCGGCGAATCAGCTGGTCGCCGACCAGGTAGGGGATCTGGATGCCTATTCCGTGTTCCATCTGGGTGCCTCGTACCAGGCCGCTGAGAATGTGACCGTCAGAGCCGCGATCTACAACCTGTTCGATAAGGACTTCACTGAAGGTGAGCGTTATATCAATGCGGATGGTGATGAGGCCTGGGTGTCCAGCTACATTCAGTCCGGACGCTCCGTCGACGGCACGCTGGAAGATGGCCGCAGGCTGTGGCTCTCCGCAACCGTGAGTTTCTGATTACTGGAAATCTGTTTTAAAAGCATGGAAGTACGTAAAAAGGGAGGCCTCACTCAGGGCTTCCCTTTTTACGTTTATTGCGGGGGTTTCTTGTGTTAGGTCAATTTTTACGACGATAGTCACCAGTTCACATTATGGAGAGCCCGGAGCACTGCTACTATGCTTCGTAAATCACTGCAATGCTCGGGATTCAAGGAGAGCTGTTATGAAACTGTCT
>CAYMQO010000445.1:0-2127 GCA_964392405.1 uncultured Marinobacter sp. | reverse complement strand
AAGGTGAGGTTAACGCCGAAGGGTTTATCGGTCATTTCCCGGCAGCGGGCGATTTCTTTCGCCAGGTCTTCCGGTGTGGGCTGGGTCAGCGCAGTCAAAATGCCAAGCCCGCCAGCGTTCGAAACTGCAGCGGCCAGTTCAGCGTATCCGACCCAGTGCATACCGCCCTGGATAATCGGGTGCTCAATACCAAACAGTTCGGTGATTCTTGTCTTCATGGAACGCCCCTGATGCGTGTGTGTTGTTATGGAATGGCGTTCCATTATTCATCAGGGGGGTGGGATTTACAAAGGCAATGACGACTCAGGGGAGAGTCACCTGAGTCGTCATTACTGAGTGCCGAGATGTTCGATAATCAGGGTGTCGGAGGACTCTCCCAGTACGCACAGTTATGAGCGGCATACGCGGCGCTTATGTTGACTGCAGCGTTCGCCCCGGTGACGCTGGGGTTCAGCTCGACCAGCTGATTACCGTCCTCAAACGCCGGCCAGGTTGCAGTGCCATCTTCCAGATCGGGGTAGCCGTGCCGCGCAAATTGGGCCCAGTGGCCAAGCATCCGCTCTGAGAGGGCGATCTGTTCATCCGTCGCGCCCCGGTCGCGCATGGTTTTCTCGCTGTTCAGCACATACTGGATTTCCAGCGCATGGGCAGCGCCCAGTTCGAAGCTCAAAAAAGGTGTCAGCTGAGGTCCAAACAGGCTGGGGGCATTCTCATCGGTGAACCAGTAGCCGTAGGCTTTCACGTCCTGATCGGCCAACTGCTCAATCTGATCCAGTTGGTTACAGGCGAACATCCAGGAGGTCTGGATAGAAGCCAGCGCGTAACTAAACCGAGCCGGGTCACTGCTATCCGTGACCGGTGGCACTGTTAACTGTCCGCTGCCGTCAACGATTAGGTATTCGGCAGCGACCTCGCTCGCATCAATCGTTGGGTCAGCCTTAAGCAACTCAACGACTCTGCTTTCGTACTCAGCCTGATCAGCTATCGGATTGGGTAAGCCGGCCATGATCCCCGGAATTTCATCCAATGCCAGGAACAGACGACCTTCATTGAGGTTATGCCCGGTCATAATAGGAACACCCTGCGGGAACGCAGCTCCGCCGTTGCCAGCAAGCGCATCCTGGATGGAGTGCGGCAACATACCCTGTCCCCAGGTGGGGTTGAACCACATGCCACCCTGAGCAGTGAGGATATCTGCGGTAGAAACCTCATCACGCAGACAGGCCGCGACGTCTGCTGCGGTATCACAGCCAAGGGCTGCAACCACTGGCTCCCCGATTATTGTTTCACCAACGACCTGCGGAATCTGGGTGGGCTGGTATGCTCCACTTTGCACGATGGCCTTGTGGAACAACCCTTCCGAGCCTGTGCCGGCACCGGCGGAGACCAGCTGCGATAGTACGCTGTGGCCGCCTGCCGACTCACCAAAGATGGTCACGTTACTTTTGTCACCACCAAAAGCGTCAATATTGTCCTGTACCCACTTCAGCGCCAGCTGCTGGTCCAGCAGGCCAAAGTGTCCGTTTCCTTCCGGTAAACCATCTGCGGGCAGGAAACCGAGGAGGCCAAGACGGTAGTTCATGGTCACGACTACAATGCCCTGCTCCACAAGGCGGGAAGGCTCATAGGAATCACCACCGGATCCGGTGATAAAAGCGCCGCCGTGTATCCAGACCATAACGGGGTGATTATCACCCTCCAGCGGTGTGTAAACGTTCAGGAACAGGCAATCTTCCTCAAGGCTGTCCACAAAACCGTTAAATGCGCTGCCGCTTTGAGGACAGTCGCTGCCGAACTGGCTGGCTTCGAGAATTCCGGTCCAGGGCTCAGCAGGCTCAGGTGGTGCAAAACGCAAATCGCCTACCGGTGGTTTGGCGTAGGGAATGCCCTTGAACGCCATCAGATTGCCCACTTCGACACCCTTGACCTGACCCAGACTGGTCTCACGGACCTCTGGTGGCCGGTCTGCAGAATCATCGCCACCGTTATTACTCGAGCCCGACGACGACCCCCCACAACCAGCCAGCAAGGTTGCGGCCAGCGCGGTTGTCACGGACATGCGCCAGAAATGCTTGTGCAGGAAGAAATTCATGGTTAGCTCTGCCTTGATCTGTTGTTGTGATTATT
>CAYMQO010000444.1:0-2141 GCA_964392405.1 uncultured Marinobacter sp. | reverse complement strand
CGGAGCTGTGTCGTCGGCATTCATTGCTGGCATCCCAGGGCAGTGACTTTCACTTTCCTGGCGCCAGCTGGTGTGAGCTTGGCCGTATTCCGGCGCTGCCGGAGGGCCTGACGCCCGTGTGGGAGCACTTCCGCAGCCCGGTCGGCCTGTAACTGATGGCCTGAACCGGCTGCGCCCGATCCGGATCTCAGTCCGGCGCGTGGAAGTGCAGGTACAGGTCGGTCAGTGCGTCCGGAATGGCGTCTGCCATTTCCTGAGCCACTTTTTCGTCTTCCCGGGCCTTGCGGAAGTCTTCGTCATCAAACAGGCCTGACAGGGTCAGCATGGGCACCAGCAGCTCTGCGGTGCCGGTCTCGTCGCCCTGTAGCCAGTCGTCTTCATGCTCCAGGAAGCTGTCCACAAACCCGGCGCACCAGTTTTCCAGTGCATTCATGGGATCGCCGTCTTCCGGTTCCGGCAGTTCCAGCGACTGGCCCATATCCAGAGAGTGAGCCAGACTCTGGGACAACTGACTGGTCAGGCGAGCGAACTCCGCCGGTACGTCATCCGGGGCCACGGATTCCTGGCCGGTTGCCAGCCGGAAAATCTCGGCGGCATCCAGAGGGTGTGGGCCGACAACGCTGGCACAAACCACGCCGTGGAGTCCGAAGAAGTCCAGTGAATCCTCTCCCCAGGGGTCGGCAAAGAGAATCTCTTCCAGTACTTCGATTTCATCATTATTCAGCATTCAACTGCTCCCGGAGCAATGCCATGGTGGGGCTCCCCGTTACACTGGTATGTAGCCGGGGAGCTTGCAACGCTTACTGGTCGGAGTTGTCGGCTCCGTCACTCTCTTCGCCAGCCGTTTTACCGGAAGCGGCGTCCTCGCCGGCGGCCGCAGCCTTACGGGCGGCCTCGGCAGCTCGCTGGCGTTTGCGGACTTCCCGCGGGTCATTATAGGCCCGGCCCGGGGTTACCGGCACCTGCAGCTCAGTCTGGGCTGTCTCGGCGGGTTTCGCCTGTTCAGGCTTGTCCGTGCTGGCCTGATCATCGGACTTTGCAATCGACGGCGGGAGACCTTCCGGGTCGCTGCTCACAGGAGTAGCCTCTGTGCCCGCTGCGGGAGCGGTGTCGTCTTGTTTGTCCCCGGCCGGTGCCGCTGACGCCGGCTTAGTGGCTGCTTTCTCTGGCTCAGCCGTCTGTTTATCTGCCTGGTCAGTGACTTCCTCATTCTGCTGAGCTGGCGAAGTCTCGGCCGGCGCTTTATCCGCCTTTGGTTCTGGTGCTGCGGGCGCCTGTGCCGACGGCGTGGTTTCCGGAGTGGTTGAAGCCTGCTCTGGCTCCTGTGCACTGGCCGGCACCGGGCTATGGCTGTCGCTCTGCTCCGCAGGCTCGCTGGTTGGGGCTCCGGTAACGGGGCTTTCGTTAACCGCGGTAGCCCCGGCATCGGGTTCCGGCGCTTCCGCGGCTGTTACCGCGGTGTCGCCGGCGGATGCCGTTCTGTTGCGGTTGTCACGGTTGCCACGATCATCGCTACTGCTGCTCCGCGGCTTGCGACCCCGTCCCCGGCCTTTGCCGGCGGAGGATTCGTCGGTGGCGACTGTGGCGGCTTTTTCCGCTGCCTCTTTCTTTTCGCCGTCCGTTGCAGGCTGTGCTTGCACGGGTTCAGGCTGTTCGCTCTGGCTCTCCCCAGACGGTACAGCTTGTTGTTCCGGCTGCGCCTTCGGTTCTTCCGTAGGTTCTACGGGAAGGGCGGTTTCCGGTATGAAGGTCGGCTCTTTCTCTATTTCGGCTTTCGGTTTCGGTGCCGTTTTTTCGCTGCTGGCCTTCACATCGGTTGCGCCGGTACGGGTATCCCGGTCAACCGGTTCGCCCTGATGCTTCTCCATACGCTCAGCCTTGCGGGTGGCAGGAGTGCTGGCAGGATCCTCAGCCGGCGATCCGTCCCTGTTCCGGCTGCGACGGGCGCGCCTGGGCCGGGAAGGCTTGCTGTCGGATGACTTGTCGTCGCCCTTGTCCTGGTTGCGCTCGGGGCCCTTGCCGGACGGCTTGGCGTCCGCCTGGGCCTGGCTGCGGTCACGACCTTTGGCGGGTGCCTTGTCATCACCTCTGCCGCCTCTCTGGCTCTGAGTGCCGCGATCGTTGTCGGCTTTGGCGCTGTC